>NZ_JAPYKP010000011.1:0-75348 GCF_037179725.1 Mesorhizobium sp. Cs1321R2N1
GCCACCTGGACGCAACGGGTAAAGTGATCAGGCTGACATAGGGGTTCTGCCTTGTGCTCCGCTTGCACCTACGGCGACAGAGTTCGCCGATATTGAGACCTCGGACCGACGCCCCGGCTTGATGCGCGCCAATGGCGCCGAGAAAAATCTCGCCTGCCTCCTTGAATACTCAAGCGCCACCTCACCGCGGCCGAGCGCGCGTCCGCTTCCGAGATGGCGAGGCGCCGTGGCACGGAGTGCAAGCTGACGGCAGACCGAAATGGACTGGGCGCGCCGGGATTGCGCCCGACTAACAGAACCAACGTCCCAAAATGGCGGCTACACCAAGGTGATTTCGTTTTGGGCGGCCTTGGTCAAGGTGGGCTGATGGATTGGAATGCCGTGCAACATGGGCGATTGGCGTGCCATTGCCGGCCTTTGGCGTGGGTCCAATGCGATGAAGCCAAATCGATAGGCCGAGAGCATGCTCAAAGTAGCCCCTTATGAGGTCGCATATTTGTTCGGAGGTCAGGTCCGGCATGCGGGGCAATCCCAGCAGGTGCATATCCAGTGCGCTGCTTAGGCCGCTGTCCGCAGCGAGAACTTGATCTCATGCGCGTGCAGTCGTCTGGCGTCGCCTGACGACACGGGCGTGGATCTGGGCACGCCGTCCTCCATTCTGGTCCAGGTTTCTGTACCGGGCCGGAGAACCGCCTAAATTCCGTCCCTAAAAGCGCTATGAAACCAGGCGGTTATAAGATTTCTGGCGGAGAGGGAGGGATTCGAACCCCCGATGGGCTTGCACCCATGCCGCATTTCGAGTGCGGTGCATTCGACCACTCTGCCACCTCTCCGCGGTCATGGTCGGCCGTTGCCGGCGCGGCGCACTAGATAACGGCTGAACGGGCAGGTTACAAGGCCAAATCCAGCGATATTTGGCTTGCCGGACAAGCAGTGGGTTCAGGCAGTGGGTTCAGGCAGTGGCGTCAAGGTGGCGTCCGCCGCTCATCGGCGGGGTGCGGCATTGGTGGCCTTGGCAGTCGTCGCTGTCGTCACCGGGTTTTCCGGGTGCGTATGCCCTGCCGTCGTTTTCGCCGGAGCCGCTTGCCCTGGCTGCATCGCCGAGCGGCCAATAACAGTCTCGGCAAGGGCTACTTGCCTTGACTCCCACTCAACCTTCGGTTAGGGACAGCGCGCAATCGGCGTGGAGGGTTCTTCCGCGCCGCTTGTCTTTTGAACCCGCAGACTGACAAAAAGACGGCCGAACCGCCAGAGGCGGTTCATCAAGGCCGACCGAACAGCGAAAGGCAAAAAATGTTCGCAGTCATTAAAACGGGCGGTAAGCAGTATCGCGTTGCCGCCAACGATCTCCTGAAGATCGAAAAAGTCGAAGCCAATGTCGGCGACATCGTCGAGATCGGCCACGTGCTCGCGCATGGCGAGGGCGAGAATGTCACGTTCGGCGCGCCGTTCGTCGATGGCGCTCTGGTCACCGCCGAAGTCGTCGAGCAGGGCAAGAACCGCACGGTCATCGCTTTCAAGAAGCGCCGCCGCCAGAATTCGCGCCGCAAGATCGGCCATCGCCAGCTTTTGACCACCGTGCGGATCTCCGAGATCCTGCTGGGTGGCGCCAAGCCGACGAAGACGGCAGCGGTCAAGGCGCCGAAGAAGGAAGCCAAGGGAGAAGCAGCCACCGAAGCAAAGGCGGAAGCCGCGCCGAAGAAGGAGCCCAAGGCCAAGGCAGCCGAGACCGCGGCCGCGCCGCTGTTCAAGGCGCCGAAGGGCGAGCCGGACGACCTGACCGTGATCAAGGGCATCGGCCCGGTCGCCGCCAAGGATCTCGCCGAGCAGGGCATCATCACCTTCGCGCAGCTCGCCAAGCTGTCTGACAAGGATGTCGCCAAGATCGACGAGCACATGCCCTTCAGCGCCGACCAGATCAAGGACTGGCGCGAACAGGCCAAGGAATTGGCCGCGAAGTAATTTTCTGGCGATTAGGTCGCCGGATCGGACTTGAAACGGAACGCGAACGCGTTCATAAGGCCTTTTAGGCGCCTCGCGGCGCAACGGAGTTAGTTAGATGGCACACAAGAAAGCTGGCGGCTCGTCGCGCAACGGTCGCGACTCGCATTCCAAGCGTCTGGGCGTGAAGAAGTTCGGCGGCGAAGCCGTCATCCCGGGCAACATCATCATTCGTCAACGCGGCACCACCTGGCATCCCGGCGTCAATGTCGGCATGGGCACGGACCACACCCTTTTCGCGCTCGAAACAGGCGCCGTGACGTTCAACAAAAAAGCCAACGGCCGAACCTACGTATCGGTCAATCCGATTACCAAAGCCGCGGAGTAGCCGGTTCCGCACTAGAACACCGGCGCCCATCTCGGGACCGGTGTCTGGCAAAGCCAGGAAAAGGATCAGGGGAGATGGGTTTCCATCTCCCTTTTCTTTTGCCTGGAGGACTTTGAAATGGTTGCCGAAGCGGAAGACTCAGAAGACGAAAGTTACGCGATAGATTGCCCGGTGCTGGTCACCGAGCGGCTGGTGATGCGGGCTCCAGACGAGCGGGATATCGCGCAACTGGTCGAGCTTGCCGATAACCGTCACGTCGCCGAAATGCTGGCGCGCATGCCGCACCCCTATGGCGAAGCCGAGGCTCGCGCTTTCCTCGCCATGACCAAGTCACGCCGCGCCGGCATTGCCTATGCGCTGACGCTGGCCGGCACCGACACTTTCGTCGGCTGCGCCGGGCTGAACACCACCGATCGCGGGCTGGAGCTCGGCTACTGGATCGGCGAGCCCCACTGGAAGCGCGGCTATGCGACCGAAGCAGCTCACGCGCTGGTCGATCTCGCTTTCCAGAGCACCTCGATCCAGGTGCTGCATGCCTCGACGCGGGTCATCAACCCGGCCTCACGCCGGGTGATCCACAAGTGCGGCTTCCAGTATGCCGGCCAGGGCATGCTGAACTCGATCGTCGCCGGCCAGGTGCCGGTCGAGCGCTACCGGCTCGACAGGAAGACCTGGACCAGCCTGCGCAACTGGGTGCATTTTTGATGTGTGCTGATATTCAGGTGAGGCCGGCCTGCAAACGTTGATTTTCTGCGCTTCCGGTGCTCGCGTACGAAAAGTACGCTCCGCTCCGGTTCTCGAAAACCAATGTTTTCGGCTCGGCCTGACCTGAATCTCAACACACATCGGGGGTCCAGCTCGATACCAAGGGTGCCGGGCTGGACTGGGCTCAACCCAGCTCGACCCAGACCGGCAGGTGGTCCGAACCGCTCGCCTTCCGGTCGACCCACAGGCGCTTCAGCGAGCGGGCCAGCGACGCGCTGGTGAAGATGTAGTCGATGCGCTTGTGGCGGCTGGCGTTGGCGGGGTCCTTGGGATCGACCCAGGAGACGAGATCGTCGCCGGCGATATCAAGGCGCATGGCGGCATCGACGGCGAAGTCGGCGGTCAGCGGCATGCCGAATTCATGGTCCGGCCGGCCGGCGAGTTCGACATATTCGGGCGACCCGGCCAGCATGTTGAAATCGCCCATGCCGACAAAGGCTTCCGGATGCGGCAATTCCGGCAGGCCGATCTCGGCCACGCCGGACAGCGCGCCGCCTTCGAGCGCATAGTTCAACAGGCGCCGGCGCAGGAACTGGATCTGGCTGGCGCGTTCGACCGGACTGCGGTGATCGAGATGGATGGAATAGAAGCGGATGAAACCAAGCGGCGTCTCGATCAGCGCTTCCAGCGCGCCGCGCTGGAAGTTCATCATCTCGAAGCTGCGGCTGCGCGGCAAAAGCAGGTTGCGCGACAGATGAATTGGCGTTTTCGACAGGACCATATTGCCGAGCTGGAAGGTGGTGGTGATGGCGCGGCCGTCCTCGATGCGCGAGCCGATATTGGCCTCGAAATTGCTGCCGTAGACGGCGAAATATTCGGGCAGCGCCTCGCCGATCTCGGCGACCATGTCGCGGCTGCCGTTCCTGGGGTTGTTGCGGGTGACCTCCTGCAGGGCGATCACGTCGGCGCCGCGCACGGCATCGGTAATACGTCCGACATCGTAGCGCCCATCGAGACCGATGCCGTATTGGATGTTGTAGGTTACAAGCTTCATGCCGCAATCTCTCCGGCCAACCCCACGCCGGCCATCGTCATAAAACGGCCTCGCCCTTCGCCGCGCCTTGGTTTAGAGCAAGGCCCAAGGTTTAGAGCAATGCCGCAAGGCCAATAAAAGAAACTGCGATCCCATGAAATTTCTCGATCAAGCCAAGGTCTATGTCCGCTCCGGCGACGGCGGCGCCGGTTCGGTGTCGTTCCGGCGCGAAAAATTCATCGAATTCGGCGGACCGGATGGCGGCGACGGCGGCCGTGGCGGCGATGTCTGGCTGGAAGCGGTCAACGGGCTGAACACGCTGATCGACTATCGCTACCAGCAGCATTTCAAGGCCAAGACCGGCGTCCACGGCATGGGCCGCAACATGACCGGTGCCAAGGGCGCCGACGTCACGTTGAAAGTGCCGGCCGGAACGCAGGTCTTCGAGGAAGACAACGAAACGATGATCTGCGACATGACCGTGGTCGGCCAGCGCTTCCTGCTCGCCAAGGGCGGCAATGGCGGCTTCGGCAACCAGCATTTCAAGACCTCGACCAACCAGGCGCCGCGCCGGGCCAATCCCGGCCTGCCGGGCGAGGAGCTCAACATCTGGTTGCGGCTCAAGCTGATCGCCGATGCCGGCCTGGTCGGGCTGCCCAATGCCGGTAAGTCGACGTTCCTCGCCGCCGTCACCGCGGCCAAGCCGAAGATCGCCGACTATCCGTTCACGACGCTGCATCCGGGCCTCGGCGTCGCGCGCATCGACGCGCGCGAATTCGTCATCGCCGATATCCCGGGTCTGATTGAAGGCGCGCATGAAGGCGTCGGCATCGGCGACCGCTTCCTTGGCCATGTCGAGCGCACGCGTGTGCTGCTGCATCTGGTTTCGGCGCAGGAAGAAAATCCGGGCAAGGCCTACAAGACCGTGCGCGCCGAACTTGAAGCCTATGGCCACGGACTGACCGACAAGGTCGAGATCCTGGCGCTGAGCCAGGTCGACACGCTCGACGCCGACGCGCGCAAGAAGAAGGTCGCCTCATTGAAGCGCGCCGCCGGGCGAGCGCCGATGCTGCTGTCCGCTGTCACCGGTGAGGGCGTCGAGGCGGTGCAGCGCGCGCTGATGGCGGTGATCGCCGAAGCCCGCGCGCAAATTGCCGCCCCGGTCGAGACGCGCTGGGAAAAGTAGGCCATGCAGTCGCTCAGGAAATACCGGCGCATCACCGTTAAGATCGGCTCGGCGCTGCTCGTCGACCGGGCGAGCGGCCTGAAGCGCGACTGGCTCGACTCGCTCGCCGACGATATCGCCGTGCTTGCCAATGGCGGTGCCGAGATCCTGGTCGTATCGTCGGGCGCCATCGCGCTTGGCCGCACCATACTTGGCCTCGGCAAGCGTGCGCTGAAGCTCGAGGAAAGCCAGGCGGCGGCCGCCGTCGGCCAGATCGCGCTGGCCGGCGCCTGGTCGGACGCACTCGGCAAAGGCGCCCTGAAGTCGGGCCAGATCCTTTTGACGCTCGGCGACACCGAGGAGCGCCGCCGCTACCTCAACGCACGCGCGACGATCTCGACGCTGCTCAAGATGAAGGCGGTGCCGGTCATCAACGAGAACGACACGGTGGCGACCTCCGAAATCCGCTATGGCGACAATGACCGGCTGGCCGCCCGCGTGGCGACGATGATGGGCGCGGACCTTCTGGTGCTGCTGTCCGACATTGACGGGCTCTACACCGCGCCGCCGGCCCGCGACCCGCAAGCCAAGTTCATCCCGGTGGTCGACCGCATCACGCCTGATATCGAGGCGATGGCGGGAGCCGCCGCGTCCGAGCTGTCGCGCGGCGGCATGCGCACGAAACTCGATGCCGGCAAGATCGCCACCGCCGCCGGCACCGCGATGATCATCACCTCGGGCACTAGGCTGTCGCCGCTGATGGCGATCGAACGCGGCGAGCGCGCCACCTTCTTCAAGCCGAGCACCAATCCTGTCAAAGGCTACAAGACCTGGATCGCCGGCCAGCTGGAGCCGGCCGGGCGGCTGACGGTCGATGCCGGCGCCATCGGCGCGCTCATTTCGGGAAAATCGCTGCTGCCGGCCGGCGTCAAACTGGTCAGCGGCAATTTCTCGCGCGGCGACACGGTGGCGATCCTGTCGCCCGAGGGCCGCGAGATCGCGCGCGGGCTGGTTGCCTACGATGCCGCCGATGCCGTAAGGATCGCAGGCCTGAAGACGGCCGAGATCGAGACGGTGCTCGGTTACGAGGCGCGTTCGGCGATGATCCACCGCGACGATCTTGTGGTGAGTCATTCTAGTGACCAAGTACAGGCCAGTGACCAAGTGCGGGCTGAAGGCGACATAAGCGGAGGATGAGCCATGCTGAAGCTGCATGAAAAATCCGGGGATGACACCGTGGCGCTGATGGCCGATATCGGCCGCCGCGCCCGCGCTGCCGCCCGACCGCTGGCCATCGCCACCACCGCCGCCAAGAACGCCGCGCTTGCCGCCATGGCCGAGGCAATCGTCGCCCGGGAACGGGACATTCTCGATGCCAATGCCATCGACGTCCTGAACGGCGAGCAATCGGGATTATCCGCATCCTTCATGGACCGGCTGAAGCTCGATCCGGCGCGCATCCGCGCCATGGCGGACGGCATTCGCGAAATTGCCGGGCTCAAGGATCCGATTGGCGATATCATCGCCGCGTGGGAGCGGCCGAACGGTTTGCATATCGAGCGCGTGCGTACGCCGCTTGGTGTCGTCGGCGTCATCTATGAAAGCCGGCCGAACGTGACGGCCGATGCCGGTGCGCTTTGCCTCAAGGCCGGCAATCCGGTGATCTTGCGCGGCGGTTCGGATTCGCTCAATTCCTCCTCGGCGATCCATGCCTGCCTGGTCGAGGGACTGAAGGCGGCCGGTCTGCCCGAGGATGCCATCCAGCTGGTGCCGACCACGGACCGCGCCGCGGTCGGCGAAATGCTCAAGGGGCTTGGCGGCAATCTCGACGTCATCATTCCGCGCGGCGGCAAAAGCCTTGTCGGGCGGGTGCAGAGCGAGGCGCGAGTGCCGGTCTTTGCCCATCTCGAAGGCATCTGCCATCTCTATATCGACCGCTCAGCCGAGCTCGACATGGCGGTGCGGATCGCGGTCAACGCCAAGATGCGGCGCACGGGTGTCTGCGGTGCCGCGGAAACGCTGCTGATCGACCGCGCCATCGCCACCACTCATCTGGTGCCGATCCTCGACGCGCTGCGCGCCGCCGGCTGTGAAATTCATGCCGATGCCGAGGTGTTGAAAATCTCCTCCGACGCCAGGCCGGCGACCGATTCCGACTGGGTGACGGAATATCTCGACGCCATCATCGCGGTGAAGCTGGTCGACGGCATCGGCGGTGCGATCGATCATATCGAGACATTCTCCTCGCACCACACCGAGGCGATCGTCGCCGAGGACGCGAAGGCCGTCGAACGGTTCTTCAACGAGATCGATTCGGCGATCCTGCTGCACAACGCCTCGACGCAGTTCGCGGATGGCGGCGAGTTCGGCATGGGCGCCGAGATCGGCATCGCCACCGGCAAGATGCATGCGCGCGGACCGGTCGGCGTTGAGCAGCTGACCTCGTTCAAATACCGGGTGCGCGGATCAGGACAGGTGAGGCCTTGATGTCTTTCGCCCACCAGGTCTGAAACTTTGCGCCCAGGCACCCCCCTCAGTCCTGCCGGACCCGGCCCTTCGCTGTCGCTCCGGGCGTTTGTTATTCAGAAAGCCAGGCAACTGGCTTTCCGTCCTCTTCTCGGACCACTCCTTGCCCCCCTCAAGGGGGGAGATCGGCTGGCATTTCCGGTTTCGCTGATTGTGGACGTTGCAAGATCCGCGGCTGCGATCAAACTGCCAATCTCCTCCCTTGCGGGGGAGATGCCCGGCAGGGCAGAGGGGGGCGCCTAGCACCATGCTTTCGTCTCCCCAGCCCACGGTCTCGTCCGCCTACCTCAAGATGCCGCACGCCGAAAAAGGTCTCGCCGTCGGCCTGTTCGGCGGCTCGTTCAACCCGCCGCATGCCGGCCATGCGCTGGTTGCCGAAATCGCTTTGCGGCGCCTGGCGCTCGACCAGCTGTGGTGGATGGTAACCCCGGGCAATCCGTTGAAGAGCGCACGCGAGTTGGCACCGCTGGCCGAACGGCTGCAGCTGTCGGAGAAGATCGCCAGGAACCCGAAGATCAAGGTCACCGCCTTGGAGGCGGCACACAATGTGCGCTACACCGCCGACACGCTGGCTCTGGTCAAGGCGCGCAATCCCGGCGTCGACTTCGTCTGGATCATGGGCGCGGATAGTTTGCGCGATTTCCATCACTGGCAGCGATGGCGCGAGATTGTGCTCACCTTTCCGATCGCGGTCATCGATCGTCCGGGCGCCACGCTGTCGTTCCTGTCGTCGGTGGTTGCCAAGACCTTCGACTACGCCCGCATCGACGAGGGCGACGCGCCGCTGCTCGCCCGCATGAAGGCGCCGGCCTGGACCTTCATCCACGGTCCGCGTTCCTCGCTGTCGTCGACGGCGATCCGGAAAATGACGAAGGGTTGAGCATCTCGCCCATCCGGCCACGTCGTTTTTACAGCGGCGTCCGCCTGACCGATGGGCGATGCTGATCAGCCATGGCGGTTCAAACCAAAACCCATCCTGCAATCGATCCCGAACAGGGCAGTGCACCCACGCCGCTGATCGCGATTGCCAGCGTCATCGTGTCGATGGCCTTGGTTGCCATCGGCAACGGGCTGATGTTCGCCTATATCCCCGTCCGGCTCGGCGTGGAGGGGTTCGACCCGGTCTGGGCAGGGCTGATCGTCACCGGCCTGTCGGCCGGCGGCCTCGCTGGCTGTATCCTGACCGGCCCGCTGGTGCGCAGGGTCGGCCACGCACGCGCCTTCATGGTGCTGTCGGCACTGATCGCGCTGTCCAATGTCGCCATCGGCGCCGGGCCGCATCCGCTGCTGTGGATCGTGGCGCGCGCGCTTTACGGCTTTGCCATATGCGGGCTGTTCATCGTCGCGCAGAGCTGGCTCAACGACGCGCTGCCGAACGCCATACGCGGCCGGGTGATGGCGGTGTTCTACGTCGCCTACGTTGCCGGCCTTGGCGTCGGCTATGCGACGCTTGCCGTCATCGACATCCACACGGCCGCCGCGTCGTTGATCGGCATTACCTTCACCGCTCTGTCGATCCTGCCTGTCGGCATGACGCGCCTTGCCCAGCCGCCGGCGCCGCAGGCTGCTTCGGTGGCGCTGCGCCGGGCCTGGCGGATTTCACCGGTCGGGGTCGCCGGCATGCTGGCGGTCGGCGGCCTGTCGATGATCATTTCCGGCTTCGCCCCCATCCATGCCACGGCCAAGGGTTATAGCCAGGCCGACGTGGCGCTGCTGTTGTCGGCAATGCCGGTCGGCACGCTGATCCTGCAGATACCGCTTGGCTGGCTTTCCGACCGCACCGATCGGCGTTACGTGCTTGCCGGCGCCGCGTCGCTCGCGGTCTTCGCCAGCGCGCTGGCCGTAGCCTTCGACGGCGGTGCGCTGATGGCCCTTTTGGTGATCTACCTGATCTGGGACGGGGCGGCGGAATCGATCTACGCGCTCTCCAGCGCGCATGCCGCCGACCGCGCCAGGAAGGATGAACTGCTTGCCCTGTCGAGCTCGATGCTGTTTGCCTGGTCGCTCGCCGGCTTCATCGTGCCGGGCATCGTCACGGCGCTTTCCGCCGTCTTCGGCACGGCAACCTTCATCTATGTCGGCATCGTCATCGCCTCGGCATTCTGCCTGTTCGTGTTGTGGCGGGTGATCGCGGTGCGGCCCGTTCCGGCGGCCGCCACGGGCAGTTTCGCGCCGATGTCGGCGCAAGCACCGTTGCCGGTGGAACTCGCCTTCGCGCCGGACGAAGAGGCCCGCCGCAGAGGCGGTTGATTACTGCTTGCGGGTCTCGGGCGACGGTGCTTCCGGGGGTGGCAGCGGGATGGAGATGCCTTCACTGTCGAAGGCCTGCTTGGCGCGTTTGGTCATATCGATCTGGGTGGCGAAATAGTCCGCCGCCGCGGTCCAGTAGCGCAAGGTGAGCGAAACGGTCGTATCGCCGAGTGCGCCCACGAAGGCGATCGGCGCCGGTTCGCGGCGGATGCGCTTCTCGGCGCCGGCAATGCCAAGCAATGTCTTCTGCGCGCCGTCTATGTCGTTCCAGGAGCCGATGCTGAGCGTGATGTCGGTGCGACGCACGCCATTACGGGTGAAATTGCGTACCGGTTGGTTCCACAGCGTCGAATTGGGCGCCAGTATGTAGACGCCGTCGGCGGTCCTGAGCTTGGTGGCGAAGAGGCCGATTTCCTCGACCGAACCGGCAATGGCGCCGACCTCGACCGATTCGCCGATGCGGAACGGCCGCAGCGCCAGAAGCATGATGCCGGCGGCGATGTTCTGCAGCGTGCCTTGCAGGGCGAGACCGATGGCCAGGCCGATGGCGCCGATCGCGGCGATGATCGATGCGGTCTGCACGCCGAACTGGCCGAGCACCATAATGACGACGAGGATCAGGATGGCGTAGCGGACGATCTTGGAAAAGAAATGCCGCAGCGTCGCGTCGAAACCGTGGATATGGCCGAGGCCAGCCGAGATCGAGCGCTCGGCAAGGTTGGCAACGATGTAGCCGACCACCAGGAGGATGACGGCGCCGATGGCGGAGAAGGAATAGGAAACGATCAGCGTACTCAGCTGTGCGAGGCCGGTCTGGACGGTGAGAAGGGTGTTTTGCGGGTCGATCGGCATGGCGGGATTCCGGTTGGTCGGTCAGCCGATAACCGCTGCGGAACGCCTGGGTTCCGATGTTTCTGCGTCTCGCGTGGAACAATATACCAGTCGGCGAGTTCGCGTGAGTTGGGGCTCCGTCTTGAAACTGCAACGGAACTCTGCCTATCTAAGAGGTGTCACCTGCTTCAAGGGGTGATTTGGTTGTTCTTGCTGCGAAAGGAAATACACTGAGAACAGCACTGCGGAAGAAGGCCGATATCATGCCTTCGCCGGCCAGGATCAGCGTAGACGACGCCGTGTCCCGCGCCATCAAGACAGTCCTTGCCAGTCTGGAAGACTCCAAGGCCGAAAATATTGTCTCAATCGACATTCAGGGGAAATCGAGCCTCGGCGACTACATGGTCGTCGCGTCGGGCCGATCGCACCGTCATGTCGCGGCTGTCGCCGATCATCTCCTCAAGGCGCTCAAGGATGCCGGCCTCGGCACTGCGCGCGTCGAGGGATTGTCCGGTGCCGACTGGGTCCTGATCGATTCTGGCGATATCATCGTCCATGTCTTCCGCCCCGAAGTCCGCGAATTCTACAATCTCGAAAAGATGTGGCAGGCGCCGGACCTCGAGGAAGAGACCCTCCACTAGGCCGCCTTTGTTGATGCATGCCATGCCGAAAAACCGGCTCCCACCCTTGGGTGACATGCACTAGCGGCTTATAGAGGCGAGGATGAAGATTTCAGTTCATGCCGTGGGCCGAATGAAAACCGGCCCCGAGCGGGAGTTGGCCGACCGCTATTTCGAGCGCTTCGCCAAGAGCGGACCCGCCGTGGGGCTCGAATTCGCCGGCATCACCGAGATCGCCGAGGGCCGCGCGCAGAGCGCCAGCGAGCGGCAGCGCGACGAAGGCTCGCGCCTGCAGGCGCAGCTGCAGCCAGGCACGGCATTGATCCTGCTCGATGAAAGAGGCAAGAGCCTGTCCTCGCAGGATTTCGCCGGCCGTATCGGACAGTTGCGCGACGGCGGACGCAAGGCGCTGGTGCTCGCCATTGGCGGCGCCGACGGCCACGATCCGCCGCTGCGTGACCAAGCCGAGCTGGTGCTGTCGTTCGGGGCGCTCACCTGGCCGCATCAGCTGGTGCGCGTGATGCTGGGCGAACAACTCTACAGGGTGGCGACGATCCTGTCGGGCCATCCCTATCACAGATCCTGAAAGCCGCCGGGTCGCACCGAATTTAGCCCCAATGCCGCGTAAAATTCATTTTGGGGCTGCCTTCGCTTTGCAGGGTGTTATTGCGAACCCTTTGGGCGACAGGCGCTAACATGGTTGATGATTCGTTAACGAAGCCGCGGATAGAATCGATCGCGAATGTCTGAAGGCTGGAAATCGACGACGGGCTCATCGACCGGGAGCTCCTGGCGCGCGCGCTGCGGTATCGCGGCGGCGGCGGTGCTTCTGTCGCTCCATGCGGTGCGGGCCGAGAACACGCTCGACATGGCGCCCGATCCGGACCAGAGCCGCGCCGAATACGAGCAGGTTTCCAAGGAAATAACGCTGTCGTCGGAACGGCTGGCGAAGCTCGCCGCCGATATCGCCACGGTCAAGAAGGACCACGCCTCGATCACCGCCGCGCTCATTCAGTCTGCGATGACCGAACAGAAGCTTGGCCAGGACATCGAGGACATCGGCGCCAAGCTGGAAGGGCTGAAGGGCCAGCAACAGAAGATCCGCGCTTCACTGGCGGCGCGGCGCGACGTGCTGGCCGAAGTGCTGGGCGCCCTGCAGCGCATGGGGCTCAATCCGCCGCCGGCGATCCTGGTCAAGCCGGAGGACGCGCTGTCGTCGGTGCGCAGCGCCATCCTGCTCGGCGCCGTGGTGCCGGAATTGCGCCAGCAGACCGATGCGCTGCTGGCCGACCTCAAGGAGCAGACCCGGGTGACGGCGTCGATCGAGGCCGAGCGGACGCGGCTGACGGCAGCGGTCGGCGACCAGGCGGCGGAGAAGAAGCGGCTCGGCATGCTGCTGGAGGCCAAGCAGAAGCTCGAGGCCGACACGAAGGCGCAGATGGCGGCCGAACAGCAGCGTTCCGAGCAGTTGGCGGCCAAGGCCAGCAGCCTGAAGGATCTGATCGCTTCGCTCGAGGCGCAGGCCGACAAGAACCGCAAGGCCGCGGATGCCGCGAAGGCAGCCGATGCGGCAAAGACCGGGGGCACCGAGCCCGGTGGCGACCAGACGGCATCGCTGCCGGTTCCCGAAGGCAACAGGTTGACCGCGGCGACGCCTTTCTCGGCACTGCAGGGACAGATCGCCTTGCCGGTCACCGGCCGCATCAAACGCCGTTTCGGCGTCGACGACGGTAACGGCGCCTTGATGCTTGGGGACATGGTTGCGACACAATCGGGAGCCATCGTTACCGCGCCGGCGGATGGGAATGTGCTTTATGCGGGGCCGTTTCGCTCCTATGGTCAGCTCTTGATCCTCAATGCCGGCGACGGTTATCATGTCGTCCTGGCTGGGATGAGCAGAATCAGCGTCGCGACTGGCCAGTCAGTGCTCGCAGGAGAGCCGGTCGGTGCGATGGGAGAAGCCCGGGTGGCAAGCACCTCGGTTTCGAAGAATGGAAATGCCACGCCGGAACTCTATGTCGAGTTCCGCAAGGATGGAAAACCCGTCGATCCGGCCCCATGGTGGGCGGACCGTTTTTCTGGAAGGACGTGAAATGATGCGGAAACTGTCGCTTCTGATTGCCGGTGCGCTGATGGGCGCCTCCGCCATGAGCCTTGTCTATGGCGCACCCGGCTCGGCGGCGAACGCTGCAGGGTCGGAGACCTACAAGCAACTGGCGATCTTCGGCGACATCTTCGAGCGGGTGCGGGCGCAGTATGTGACCCCGCCCGACGACAAGTCGCTGGTCGAGAACGCCATCAACGGCATGCTTTCCTCGCTAGACCCGCATTCCTCCTACATGAACGCCGAGCAGGCGCAGGACATGCGCGTGCAGACCAAGGGCGAGTTCGGCGGCCTCGGCATCGAGGTCACCATGGAGAACGACTTGGTCAAGGTGATCACGCCGATCGACGACACGCCGGCTGCCAAGGCGGGCGTGCTGGCCGGCGACTATATCGCCAAGATCGACGGCGAGGAGGTTCGCGGCCTGACGCTCAACGACGCGGTCGACAAGATGCGCGGCCTGGTCAACACGCCGATCAAGCTCACCATCCTGCGCCAGGGCGCCGACAAGCCGATCGAACTGACGGTGGTGCGCGACATCATCAAGGTCAAGGCGGTCAAGTTCCGGGTCGAGAACGACATCGGTTACATGAAGATCACCTCCTTCACCGAAAAGACCTATGACGACCTCGAGAACGCCATCGACACCATCAAGAAGCAGGTGCCGGACGACAAGCTCAAGGGCTATGTGCTCGACCTGCGCCTCAATCCGGGCGGCTTGCTCGACCAGGCGGTGAGCGTGTCGGATGCCTTCCTGAAGCGCGGCGAGATCGTCTCGACGCGCGGCCGCGATCCGAAGGACGTCACCCGCTTCGACGCCAAGCCGAAGCAGACCGACGACATCAACGGCAAGCCGATGATCGTGCTCGTCAATGGCGGCTCGGCCAGCGCTTCGGAAATCGTCGCCGGCGCGCTGCAGGACTTGCGCCGCGTCACGGTGGTCGGCACGCAGTCCTTCGGCAAGGGCTCGGTGCAGACCATCATCCCGCTCGGCGAGAATGGCGCGCTCAGGCTGACGACGGCGCTCTATTACACGCCGTCGGGCAAATCGATCCAGGGCAAGGGCATCACGCCAGACATCAAGGTAGACCAGCCGCTGCCGCCGGAACTGCAGGGCAGGGACCTGACGCGCGGCGAATCCGATCTCAAGGGCCATATCAAGGGTGCCGACGAGAGCAAGACCGGCTCCGGTTCCGCAGCCTATGTGCCGCCGGATCCGAAGAACGACCTGCAGCTCATCTATGCCGAGCAGCTGCTGCGCGGCCAGAAGACCGATCCGTCCTTCCCGCCCAATCCGGAAAAGGCCGTGCTCAACCAGTAAGGCCGGCAACCGGTCTGGCCGGTTGAACGAAGCAATGCGATGCTGCCGGGACCGAAAGGTTCCGGCAGTTTGATTCGGGGGCAGGACCAGGCCTCCAGATACAGCGCCAGGCGGGCGCCAGGATTGATGATTTCGTGCATCTGTTGCCGAAGGGGGTCGTCTTCGGAACCGTGCACCGGGGACAGGGCTTGGCTGATATCGGCAAGGACATCGAACGCCCGCTTGGACAGACTGTCCGGGCGCCGCGTGCCGCCGGCAAGATCAGCGTAGGCGTGATCGCGGCGAGCGCGGTCGTGCTGGCCGTGGTCGGCGTCTCGGCCGCGATCGCGCTCAGGGAAAAGCCGTTTCGAAAACCGCAGGAAGTCGCCGTTTCGACACCGAAAGTGACGGCGGCGGCCGAGCCGACCGCGTCGTCTCCCGCATTGGCCCCGGCGGCGATGCCAAAAGTGGAGACGCCGGCGAAGACGGGCGGTCCGCAGATCATCCATGTGCAGACGGAAGAAGGCGATGGCCCACCCAAGGCGGCAATCGTCATTCGCGATCCGTCGACCGTCGGCCAGAACCTCAAGATCGCGCATATTCCCGACAGGGCGCTGATAGAAACCAGTGAAACCGGACCCTTGCCGATGCGCTCCGCCGATGGCCGGCGGCCGTTCGACGTTTATGCGCGGCCATGGTCCGGCACACGCGGCGCACGTGTGGCAATCGTCATCGGCGGGCTCGCGGTTTCACAGACCGGCACCCAGGCGGCCATTGCCAGGCTGCCGGCGGAAGTGACGCTGGCCTTCGCGCCACAGGGCAACAGCATCGGCCGCTGGATGCAGGCAGCGAGGCAGAGCGGCCATGAGATCGTCATGCAGGTGCCGCTCGAACCGTTCGACTATCCCAACGTCAACCCCGGCCGCAACACGCTGACGGTGGCGGCGACCCCCGACGAGAATCTGAAAAACCTGCACTGGGCGCTGTCGCGCACGACGAACTATACCGGCGTCATGAACTATATGGGCGCGCGGTTTTCCTCCGACGCGGCGGCGATGCAGCCGTTCATGGCCGAGCTCGGCAAAAGGGGCCTCGCCTATATCGACGATGGCTCGTCGGCGCGCAGCCTGGCGCCAGACGTGGCGCTGAAGGATGGCGTGCCTTTCGTCGCCGGCGACACGGTGATCGACGCGGTGCAGGATCGCGGCGCCATCCTGAAGAAGCTCGACAGTCTCGAAGCGACCGCGCGTGCCAAGGGCACGGCCGTCGGCATCGGCTCGGCTTTCGACCTGACGGTCGACACGGTGTCGTCATGGGTGGCCGAGGCCAAGAAGCGCGGCATCGAGATCGTGCCGATTTCAGCGGTGGCCGTCGATCCACAAAAAGGTTAACAGCCGTCTTGATAATTCCACTCGGGCGGGCATCTGGCGGCGCTTTCCGCGCTTCCGGTGCTCGCGTACTTTAAGTACGCTCCGCTCCGGTTCTCGAAATCACTCGCCACCTGCCTCACCAGAGCGAATTCTCAAAACGGCTGGAACCTCACCTATGGCCAAAAAAGTCGACCGCGAAACGCTGCCCTATCGCCCCTGTGTCGGGTTGATGATCCTCAATGGCGAGGGGCTGGTCTGGGTCGGGCATCGCATTGCCGAACCCGACAGCGAATTCGCTGGTACCACGCAGCTCTGGCAGATGCCGCAAGGCGGCATCGACATGGGCGAGGAGCCGCTGCAGGCGGCGGAGCGGGAGCTCTATGAGGAGACCGGCATGCGCAGCGTCTCGATGCTGGCCGAAGCGCCGGACTGGATCAACTACGATCTGCCGGACCACCTCGTCGGTATCGCCTTCAAGGGCAGGTATCGCGGCCAGACGCAAAAATGGTTCGCCTTCCGCTTCCATGGCGATACCAGCGAGATCCAGATCAACCCGCCGCCGGGCGGCCACACCGCCGAATTCGACAAGTGGTCGTGGCGGCCGATGCAGGACCTTCCCGACCTTATCGTGCCGTTCAAGCGTCAGGTCTATGAAGATGTGGTGGCGGCGTTCCGGCATCTGGTTCCCTAGTATATCGCGCGTCGGCCGTGGTTCGAGGGCCGCTGTTGCCGTGTCGGCCCAGCGGTCCTATTGATATCTTATCCGCTACAAGGAGGGTCGCCATGAACGACGCCCCCACAAGATTGCTGCCTGATGATGGCGCTGCCGTAAGCGAGGCGGCGGCCGGGGCCATTCTCACCATCGATCTCAGTGCGATCCGCGAAAACCACCGGCGGCTGAAGGCAAGGCTGGGCGGCGTGCGCTGCGCCGGCGTGGTCAAGGCCGACGGCTACGGTCTCGGCGCGAGCCAAGTGGCATCGGCGCTGGCGAGAGAAGGCTGTGACGTCTTCTTCGTCGCGCTGCTGGCCGAAGGCATCGCGCTCCGGAAGGCGATCGGGGCCGGACCTGAGATCCACGTGCTGAACGGACTGCCGCCGGGCTCCGAGCCGGAAGCGGTCGCGTCCGATCTCTGCGCGGTCGTCAACAGTGGCGCGCAGTTGAAAGCCTGGCGCGCGGCGGCACATCGCGTTGGCCGAAAACTTCCGGCCGCCATCCAGGTCGACAGCGGCATGTCGCGGCTTGGCATGGCACCAGCCGAAGTCGAGGCGATGGCCGGTGATGCCACCGCGTTTGACTGCATCGACGTCAGATATGTGATGAGCCACCTGGCCTGCGCCGACGAGCCTGACCATCCCGCCAATGAACAGCAGCGGTTAGCCTTTGAGCGGCTGCGCGCCATGCTGCCCGAGGCGCCCGCCTCGCTCGCCAATTCCTCCGGCGTCTTCCTCGGGCCGTCCTACCACTATGATCTCGCCCGCCCTGGCGCCGCGCTCTACGGCATCAATCCGACGCCTGCCGAACCCAACCCGATGCTGCCGGTGGTGCGGCTGCAGGCCAAGGTGGCGCAGACGCGCTGCGTGGAACAGGGCACGGGCATCGGCTATGGCCACACCCATCATGCGGAAGGGCCGCTCAGCCTGGCGACCATCTCGTTCGGCTATGCGGATGGCTGGTTGCGCCGGTCAGCGTCCGCCGCCTGGTTCGAGGGCGCGCGCCTGCCCTTCCTCGGGCGCGTGTCGATGGATTCGATCATTCTCGACATTTCCGCCCTGCCGCCCGGCAAGCTTCGCGAAGGGGATCTCGTCGAACTGCTCGGCCCTTCGCAAAGCGTCGACGACGCCGCCGGCCATGCCGGCACCATCGGCTATGAAATCCTGGCCAGTCTCGGCACGCGCTTCCACCGGCGCTATGTTGGCGGTTGAGCGGTTTGGCCGCGCTTGACAAGCGGACGCCTGTCGGCAAGGTTCGGCGCATGAGCAACCTCGCTTATATCAGAACCTTGTTCAGGGTCTGCCCGATCGCGGGATCGTAGCCCCGGCGCGGCCGCCTTCCGGCGTTCGTCCGTCCCGGGGCATCCATACATCCACCCATCGCCATCAAGCCGCACCGCTTTCCGCGGCTGCCGGCTTTCATCAGGCCGCCGTCAGCGCGGCGGCAAGCGCGCATCTGTTCGATGCGCCGATCCATGAGGTTTGTCATGCAACATGCAACGGGACTGCGTCCATCCGCCCAGATTCTGATCAGCGACACCGACCATGACAGGTTGACCGGTCTGGCGAGCACCTTGCTCGACCGCGCGCCCGAGACGGCTGAAGAGTTGCTCGCGGAGCTGGACCGGGCGGTGATCACGGAAGCGGAGGCAATGCCGACCGACGTAGTACGAATGGGATCGACGGTCACGGTTCGCGGCGAAAGCGGTGATATCAAGCACATTACGCTGGTCTATCCCGGCGACGCCGATATTGCCGAAAACCGGATTTCGGTGCTGACGCCGATGGGAACGGCGCTGGTCGGCGCCAGCATCGGGCAGGTGGTGTGCTGGAGCGGTCGAGGCGGCCGCAAACTGTCGGTGACCGTGGAGGCCGTCGATACGCCCGTCGGCGGCGGCGAGTACTGATCGTGGAGGCGGTGATGAAAAACGGAAGCTGTCGCCTGACGACGAAGGATTTCGCCGTCCTGGAAGTGATGCTTGAGCGGCGACGGGCCTTCGCGGATCCGATGGTCCGGATGATCGAAGAAAAGCTTTCCAATGCCGGCGTCGTGCCCATCGAGTCGATCGAAGCCGATATCGTGACGCTGAACAGCCGGGTGGTGTTTTGCGTCGATGCCGGTGTGGCCGAGACGCGCACCCTGGTGCAGAGCGAAATACGTGGACCAGTCGGCTCCAGCCTGTCGGTGGCAACCAGGCGCGGGCTGTGCATGCTTGGCATGGCGCAAGGCCAGACGGCTTCGCTCGAGCACCCCGACGGCAGGCGCGAATCGATCCGGATCAAGGCGGTGCTCTATCAGCCGGAAGCCGCGCGGCGGGCAGCCCGGGAAAGAGCCGCCGCTGGCGGACCGCGGCCGCACGGACTGACCCTCGTCTACAGCGCCGACATTTCCATCCGGCCTCTTGGCGGGACGGCAGGAATGCGGCAGACAGAGAGAGATGACGACCCCGGTCCGTCAGCGGCATGAAAGCCATGGCGCAAGGTCGCGAAGATCGGAATCGATTTTCGCCGGCGATCGTGTGCGAATCGCAGATGCGGCCATGTCCATCGGCATGAAGGACATGGCGTAAGGAGTGAATGAATGAAGATCATGGTGCTGGGCAGTGGCGTCATCGGGGTGACCACGGCCTATTATCTCGCCGAGGCCGGCCATGAGGTGACGGTGATCGACCGCCAGAAAGGCCCGGCGCTGGAAACCAGCTTTGCCAATGCCGGCGAGATTTCGCCCGGCTATGCCTCGCCCTGGGCCGGTCCCGGCATCCCGCTCAAGGCGGTCAAGTGGCTCTTGATGAAGCATGGCCCGCTGGTGGTGCGGCCGGCCTTCGACCCGCATATGTGGACATGGCTGGTCAAGATGCTGCGCAACTGCACCGCCGAGCGCTACGCCATCAACAAATCGCGCATGGTGCCGCTGGCGGAATACAGTCGCGACACGCTGAAGGCGCTACGCGAAGCAACGGGCATTGCCTATGACGAGCGGACCCAGGGCACGCTGCAGCTGTTTCGCACGCAAAAGCAGCTCGACGGCACGTCAGGCGATGTCGAGGTGCTGAAGAAATATGGCGTGCCCTACGAAGTGCTCGATCCCGACGGCTGTATCGCGGCCGAGCCGGCGCTGGCCGGGGTCCGCGATAAGTTCGTCGGCGGGTTGAGGCTGCCGCATGACGAGACCGGCGACTGCAAGATGTTCACCGACAGGCTGACCGAGCTCTGCGTGGCGCGCGGCGTCAAGTTCGAATATGACATGACCATCTGGCGCGTCATCCGCAGCCGCAACCGCATTGCCAATCTCAGCACAAGCAAGGGTTTCAAGGCCGCCGATGCCTATGTGATGGCGCTTGGCAGCTACTCGGCGGGCCTCATGCGCCGGATGAAGCGGCCGATCCCGGTCTATCCGGTCAAGGGCTATTCGATCACGGTGCCGATCAAGGACGCCGCCGCCGCACCGGTGTCGACGGTGATGGACGAAACCTACAAGGTCGCAATCACCCGGCTCGGCGATCGCATCCGCGTCGGCGGCACGGCCGAGATTTCCGGCTTCGATCTCAGGCTGCACGAATCGCGGCGCCGCACCCTCGAACACTCGGTCGGCGATCTCTTTCCCGGCGCCGGCGCCATGCGCGAAGCGACGTTCTGGTGCGGGCTGCGGCCGATGACGCCGGACGGACCGCCGCTGATCGGCCGCACCGAACTGTCGAACCTCTTTCTCAACACCGGCCATGGCACGCTCGGCTGGACCATGGCCTGCGGCTCGGCCAAAGTGCTGGCCGACATCATGTCGAACCGGGTACCCGACATCGACGTGCGTGCCCTGGCGCAGGAGCGCTATCTGAAATAGCGGCCCGCGCGTCTGGCCGACGCGCTTTGTTCTTTGCTTTGATGCATGTCGTTGCCCCCAAAAACCGGATCCGCTTTTGGGCGACATGCATCAGAACGCCTGCCTGACCCACGCCTCGTCGAACAGCAGCCGGTAGGTCCACGGGATCGTCACCTTGGTGGAAACCGGGTTCGAATGCGCGAGGTAGTCGTCATAGACCGGCTTCATCCTGGCGTAGAAGGCGGGGTCGAGCACCATCATGCCGTTCTCCGAATCGTGGAAGAAGCTGCGGTTGTTGAGGTTGACCGAGGAAATGGCGACCAGCCTTTCGTCGATCATCATGATCTTGGAATGCAGCACCACGTCAGGCGCCTTGAACTCGCGGATGTCGATGCGGTCGCCATATTTCTCGACGAACAGCTTGTTCAGCGCGGTAAGGAACTTGCCGCCGATGTCGCCCTTGAGGTCGATGCGGCCGACAATGTCGATCCTGACGCCGCGGGCGAGTGCCCGGTCAAAGGCCTCGGCGAGGCTGGGGGTCAGATTGAGGTAAGGGTTGACGATCTGGATACGGTGGTGGGCGGCATCGACAAGCTCGACAAAATAGGCCTCCAGCGCATGATCATCCTCATAGGGCACCGAGATGAAATGCCGGGCATTTCCCTGGGGGCGGCCATCTCCGCGGACCGAGATGGAGAAGGGGCGCGCCAGGTTGGTGTCGGCGTCGCGCAGCCATATCGTCGACAGATGCGCGGCCAGCGTCTCGACCGTCGCCCGGTCGGCGAACTCGATGTCGAAGTCGCTCCAGTTCGAATAGTAGTTCAGCGAAAATCCGTCGGTCTTGCCGTATTGCTCGAGGTCCGGATAGCGCGACAGGTCGACCGGATGATGGAACAGGAAGCCGTCATGGATGTTGCGGCCGCCGATGATGACGCGCGAACGCGCGGGGTCCTGCGCCAGCGTCGCCAGCATCTTGATATGATGGACCTTGTGCAATTGTGAAATCTGCTCGTCGATCGGCGCGCCATGGTCCGCCTGCCAGCGATATTCCTGCAGCTCGACATTGGGGAATTCGGCCGCCAGGCGGTGCAGCATGGCGTCGTCCTTGTCGCGTTCCAGCACGTCGGTCACCATGATGCGCACCTTGGTGCCAAGCGCTGCATGATGGCGGATCAATCGTTCGATGATACGGCCGGAAAAGTCCGCCTTGAACTCGAGCGAGGACAGATAGATCAGCTTCAGCGTTGGCGCCTTCGAGAAATCGAGCGGCTGTTCGGGGTCGCCCCTGCCTATTGTCGCATCGGACAGCGGCGCGCCCATCAGTGCCTCGACCTTGGCGTTGAAGCCGTCGCGCGACTTGCGCAGCAGCCTGGGCTCGCCGATCGGCATGGCGCAGGTCTGCGACAGCCAGCGGCCGGCATAGAAGGCGCGCTCGAGAGCGTCGATGCCGGCGCCGCTGGGGACCGGGCAGCGCTGGTAGCGGCTGTCCAAGCTGGCGAGCACCGGATCGGCGGTCTCTTCGCGCCGGATGGTGAGGGGCGCGCCGGTGGGCGCAAGGCTGGAGCGGATCCTTGCCGTGCACCGGTTCAGGCTGTCACCCGGAAACAGGCTGACCGTGTCGTTCTCGCCCGACAGGCGAAAGCCGAATGCCGCGCCGGCGGCAATGATGCGTGAGGTTCCCGCGGCGCGGATCGCCAATGCACCGTCGCAAGTGCCCTCGATGTCGGCCGGCTGCCTGCCTGCCTGCCGCACGACGATCTCGATGCTGCGTGCCTGCAGGCCGGAGAAATCGAAGGTCTTGGGCGTCGAAGGACGCGCCGCCGCATCGATGTAGAGCGTCTGCCGCGACACCCGCCAGCGGCCGTCGAAATGGCCGTCGCCGCTGCCCCCACCGGCCGGCGGCAGATGCGCCTTGGCGATCGGTCCGGCCAGTTGCCGTAGCGTCGAATACGTCGCCTGGAAATCGCGGTTCTGGACATCGCGGCGGTTGCGCCCGAAGGGGCCGGTGCCGTTGGCACGGTCCATGGCACCGAGCTGGTTGTTGGCAAGCAGCGTCAGGAACCGTCGTTCGTAGTCGCTGTCGCCGGTATCTCCGAAAAACTGCGCCGCCGCGACCTGTGCCCCGGGCGTGCTGGCCGACAGCGAGGGCCGCGCGCAAGCCGCCTGTCCCGCCAGGAGGTCGCAGGCATTGCCGCCTGCGTCGGCACAGCCGGCAAGGGCGGCCAGTCCGAACAGGGCGAGGATGACGGCCGTGCGGACGTTCACCCGGCGGCTCCGGCCTTCATGGCACTCAATTGCGCCGGGTCGCGCGGCGGCATGAAACCTTGCGGAAAAACCTTGCAGACAGGGATGGTGAAGGTGGCGATCAGCAGTTCCGCCTCGCTGCGCAGCTTGCGGGGCGCCGTCTTGTCGTCGCGGATGGCCCTCGCCGAGGCAACAAGGGCGCCATCGCAGTCGCAATGGTTGCGGCGAGCGATGTAGCAGGCGTCATGGGTTCGGCAAACGGCGTCGAGGCGGTCGACCGGCCGGGCCGACAGATCGCCGGTGCGGGTGCCGGGACCGCAGTAATTGCCGATGACGAAAGGCGAGGGGCGCGCCATGACGTAGCGGATCGGTTTGGGCAATTCGGCTTCCGGCACTTTTGTCCATGGGTTGGCGCATGCGGAGACGAACAGCAGCGGCGGGATGGCAAGAACGGCTCGCATGTCTATCCGCGCCAGCTTTCTGAAAGATTTCCCCACCGATACCGACCCCATGGCCGGCGACCGGTGATGCCACACTGTGCGGTTTTGTGGCAAGGAAAAGGCGGCGTGTGGAAACCTGGCTGTTTTGCCGTGACGGCGCTTCTAAAGGAAGAGGCCCCGCTCGCGCTCGACCGCCTTGGTGATGAAGCTGGCCACGATCTGGACGCGGCGCAGCGGCCTGACCGATTCGTGATAGACCAGCCAGTAGGCGCGGCGGATAGGCGCGACGACATCGACGGCCACCAACTCCGGCATCGAGCGGGCGACGAAGGTGTGCAGGATGCCGATGCCGGCGCCCGAGCGCACGGCTTCGGCCTGGCCGAGCGCCGAGGAGATGGCGAAGCTGGTGCGCCAATCCGCGCTGAACTCGGCCGCGTAGTCGAGCGAAGGGCTGACGATGAGATCAGGCACATAGCCGATCAGTGTGTGCTGGCCGAGTTCGGCGGCGGTTTTGGGCAGGCCATGCGCGTCGACATAGCCGCGGGAGGCGAACAGGCCGAGCGAATAGTCGACCAATTTTCCCGCCACCAGCCGGCCTTCGGTCGGCCGTTCGACGGTGATCGCGATATCGGCTTCGCGCCGCGACAGCGAGAAGGAGCGCGGCACCGGCACGAGCTGGATGGTGAGTTCGCGGTGAAGGGCGGTGAGTTCGCCCAGCCGCTTGGCCAGGAAGGCGACGCCGAAGCCGTCGGGTGCGCCGATGCGCACGGTGCCGGACACGTCATCTCCTTCGCCTGATATGGTCGAGCGCGCGGCGATCATGTCGCCTTCCATGCGCTCGGCGATATCGAGGAAGCGCTCGCCCGCCGGCGTCAACTCGCTGCCGGTGGTCAGCCGGCGAAAGAGTTTCGTCCTCAGTGCTTCCTCAAGGGCCGCGATGCGGCGCGAGACGGTGGCATGGTTGAGCTCCAGCCGGCGCGCGGCGCCAAGAATCTGGCCGGCACGCGCCACGGCGAGGAAGATGCGGACGTCATCCCAGTTCATGGGAATGCTCCGGGGGGCAATCGTCAACGGCGAGGTCCACAGAATCCAATATAACCATGCAGTGATGTCCAGCACACCTTACCATTTGCGGCAATTGATGCACAGGTCTCGTTTGTTATCTATTTCCCGCACAACGGTTGCGTTCTCCGTCGCGTTGCCTTCGCCGCCGCAAAGGCGGACAATACGGCATCACAAACAAAGGGAGAGAAATCATGATCGATTACGGTCATTTCATCGGCGGCAAGCGTGTCGCCGGCACCAGCGGCCGCAAGCAGGACGTCATGCAGCCGATGGACGGCAGAGTGCGCGGCACGGTGGCGCTGGCCTCGCAGGCGGAGCTGCGCGCGGCGGTCGAGAATGCCAAGGCCGCGCAGCCCAACTGGGCGGCGACCAATCCGCAGCGCCGCGTGCGCGTGCTGATGAAATTCCTCGAACTGGTCGCTCGCGACTATGACGAACTGGCCGAGATCCTGGCGCGCGAACACGGCAAGACCATCGCCGACGCCAAGGGCGACATCCAGCGCGGCCTCGAAGTCGTAGAGGTCTGCATCGGCGCGCCGCATATGATGAAGGGTGAGTTCACCGACGGCGCCGGCCCCGGCATCGATGTCTATTCAATGCGCCAGCCGCTCGGCGTCGTCGCCGGCATCACGCCGTTCAATTTCCCGGCGATGATCCCGCTTTGGAAGATCGCACCGGCGATCGCCTGCGGCAACGCCTTCATCCTGAAGCCTTCGGAGCGTGATCCGGGCGTGCCGATGCGAATTGCCGAGCTGTTCATCGAGGCCGGCCTGCCGGCTGGCATCCTCAACGTCGTCAACGGCGACAAGGATGTCGTCGACGCTATCCTCGACGATCCCGACATCAAGGCCATCGGCTTTGTCGGCTCGACGCCGATCGCCCACTATATCTATTCGCGCGGCACGGCGGCCGGCAAGCGCGTGCAGTGCTTCGGCGGCGCCAAGAACCACATGATCATCATGCCCGACGCCGACATGGACCAGACCGTCGATGCGCTGATCGGCGCCGGTTACGGCTCGGCCGGCGAGCGCTGCATGGCGATCTCGGTGGCCGTGCCGGTCGGCAACGACACCGCCAACCGGTTGATGGAAAAGCTGATCCCGCGCGTCGAGAGCCTGAAGGTCGGACCGTCGACGGACTCGGCCGCCGATTTCGGCCCGCTGGTCACCGCCCAGGCGCTGGAGCGCGTCAAGGGTTACGTCGATACCGGTGTCAAGGAAGGCGCCAAGCTCGTCGTCGACGGCCGCGGCTTCAAGATGCAGGGCTATGAGGACGGCTACTATATGGGCGGTTGCCTGTTCGACAACGTGACGGCGGACATGCGCATCTACAAGGAAGAGATCTTTGGACCGGTGCTCTCGGTGGTGCGCGCACCGACCTATGAGAACGCCATCAAGCTCGCCAACGATCACGAGATGGGCAATGGCGTCGCCATCTTCACCCGCGACGGCGACGCGGCGCGTGACTTCGCCAGCCGTGTCCAGGTTGGCATGGTCGGCGTCAACGTGCCGATCCCGGTGCCGATCGCCTACTACACCTTCGGCGGCTGGAAGGCGTCTTCCTTCGGCGACCTCAACCAGCATGGCCCGGACGCGTTCCGCTTCTACACCAAGACCAAGACGGTGACCTCGCGCTGGCCGTCCGGCATCAAGGATGGCGCTGAATTCGTCATCCCGACGATGAACTAGCCGGACGTTTTCTTCGTCTGCGTGTCCTTGCTGCGGGCGCGGGCATGCATCAGGATGGCGCCGAGTTCGTCATCCGGACGATGAACCGACCGGACGAGAAGACGCGATTTTACTCAAGGCCTAAGTCCCCGGACTTAGGCCTTTTGTTTTTGCAAACGCTAATGTGATGGAACCGGCGGGGGCTCGCGGGACTTAGGGCTGCAATCCTGCCGTGGAGGAGGCGCGGCAGACAACCAGGGCGCCGCACGGCGGGCCGGTGGCATTGCATCGTCCGGCGCAAGGAGGTGTCAGATGACACGACGTCTTACGGCGACACTGTTCGTTGCGGCGATGGCGATGTGCACCGGCGCTGCTCAGGCAAATGCGGCCGGGCAATGCGCGGCACGCGCCGATATCGTGAAAGCGCTCGGTGAGAACTTCCACGAAAGCGAAGCCGGGCGCGGCCTGATCAATCCCAATGTGGTCCTCGAAGTGTTCGTTTCCGATCAAGGCAGCTGGACGGTTCTGGCTTCCGACACGAAGGGCCAGAGTTGCATCCTGTCGGTCGGCGAGGGCTGGGACAGCCCAACGATCAAGGCGGCCTTGCCGGGCGCCTGAATTATTTTTGCAGTTAGCGCGTCGCGGCCACTTCGGCATGGCCGCGCAGCAGCGCCATCAGTTTCTTGGCGTCCTTGGCGGCGCCTTCCTCGTCGCCGTCCAGGATCGAGCGGATCAGTGCTACATGGTGCTCGGCGGATTCCGCCAGCCCGGTGTCCGCCTTGTAGCGGAACCAGAAGCGGCGGCTGTGGGTCTGCAGGGGGGCGGCCAGCCGGGCGGCGAACGGGTTGTCGGCAGCCAGCGCCAGCGCCTCGTCGAGCGCTTTGTCGGCCTGGATGAAGGCGAGCACATTGCCTGATATCACTGCTTTTTGCATGGCGAGCGCCGCCTCGTGGAACAGGTCGGCGGCCTCGCGGGTGACGAAACGGGCGGCTGATCGTGCGAGCACCACCTCGACGCCGCGCCGGGCATCGAGCACACGCAGCCAGTCGCCCGGATGCAGCGGGGCGATCGCGATGCCGGCGCGGGGCCTGACGTCGAGCAGCCCTTCCCAGGCCAGCCGCTGGATCGCCTCGCGCACCGGCGTGCGGCCGAGCGCCAGCCGCTCGATCAAGGAACCCTCGGTGACAAAACTCGCCGGAGCCAGTTCGAGCGTGACGACCATGTGCTCAAGGACACGGTAAGCCTTGGTCGCCGCGGGCTCGGACAGGGTGGTTGCTTCCATGGATATCAAAGCCGGGTCTCCTGATATATCTAGAATATATCATAACGGATTCCGCATTGACAGCGGCTTTCCTAACAGATATACGACTGATATATCAGATGGAGAAATAGCCATGTGGACCGGAGTTTTCCCCGCCGTCACGACCAAATTCACCGCCGACGACCGGCTCGACCACGCCGAAATGGAGCGTTGCTTCAGCTTGCAGATGGAGGCCGGCTGCGACGGCATTATCGTCTGCGGCTCGCTCGGCGAAGGGCCGATGCTGTCGCCTGACGAGAAGATCGAGGTGCTGAAGACCGCGCAGAAGGTCGCAGGCAAGAAGCCGGTGCTGCTGACGGTCAACGAGGCCGGCACCCGCGAGGCGGCCAGCATTGCCAGGCGCGCCGCCAAGGAAGGCGCCAACGGACTGATGGTGGTGCCGAGCCCGATCTATCACACCAACGCGGAAGAGACCGTGGCGGCCCTGAGCGCCGTGGCCCAGGCCGGCGACCTGCCGGTCATGATCTATTCCAACCGGCTCGCCTACCGCGTCGACGTCACCGTCGATCAGATGGAGGAACTGGCATCGGACAAGCGCTTCGTCGCCATCAAGGAATCCTCCGACGACATCCGCCGCTCGACCGAGATCATCAACCGCCTGGGCAGCCGCTACGACCTGTTCACCGGTGTCGACAACCTCGCCTTCGAGGCGCTGTCCGTCGGTGCCATCGGCTGGGTGGCCGGCCTGGTCACCGCCTTCCCGCGCGAGACCGTCGCCATCTACCAGCTGATGAAGCAGGGCCGCCGCGAAGAGGCGCTCGCCATCTACCGCTGGTTCCGGCCGCTGCTCGACCTCGATGTCTCGACTTATCTGGTGCAGAACATCAAGCTTGCCGAAGTGTTCGCCATCAACACCAACGATCGCGTCCGCATGCCGCGCATGCCACTGTCGGGCGAACGCCGCAAGACCGTCGAGAAGATCGTCAGGGATGCACTGGCGGTACGGCCAACGCTGCCGCAATTCTAAGGAGAAGATGCCGGCAGCCAGGTGAAGGGCAGCGCCCACGTGACAGGAAGTACCAAATCGACAGAAGCGGGGCGCCGCCCCGCCCTTCGGGCGCCTTCTAACCGTGAACGGGGAGAAGGGAAAGACATTGCCATCGTCGGTGGCGGCATCATCGGTATTTGCGCGGCTGCCTTCCTCGCCGAGGCCGGGCTGGATGTCACGGTCTTCGACCGCACCGGCATCTGCGAGGAGACGAGCTCGGGCAACGCCGCCGCCTTTGCTTTTTCCGATGTGCTGCCGCTGGCGCACAAGGGTATGATCAGGCAACTGCCGAAATGGCTGGCCGATCCACTCGGCCCGCTCAGCATCCCGCCCGCCTACCTGCCCAAGCTGCTGCCCTGGCTGATCCGGTTCTGGCGCGCCGGCGCGCCGGGGAAATACGAGGCGAGCCTGACGGCCCAGGCCGGCATGATGAAGCTTGCCGAGGCCGAATGGATGGATCTGCTCGATCGGTCCGGCACGCGGCCGATGCTGCGCGAGGACGGTTCGCTCGAGCTCTACGAAAGCGAAGCCGAGTTCCGCGCCTCACTGTCGGGCTGGGCGGCGCGCGAGCGCTTCGGCATCGGCTTCCGCCATGTCGAGGGCGAGAACCTCGCGGGCTTGCAGCCTGGGTTGTCACCGCGCTTCGTCAAGGGCACCTTCGTGCCGGGATGGAAGACGGTCGCCGATCCAAAACTGCTCGGCAAGGCGGTGTGGGCTTACGCGCAATCCAAAGGCGCCCGCTTCGAGATGGCCCGCATCGACCGCGTCGCCGCGAATCAGGATGGTGCGACACTGACGCTGGCCGATGGCTCGACAAGACAAGCCAGGCACATCGTCATTGCCGCGGGCGCCTGGTCGCACCTGCTGGCGCGGCAACTCGGCGATCGCATTCCGCTGGAGACCGAGCGCGGCTACAACACGACGCTGCCGACGAGCGCTTTCGACGTGACGCGGCAGCTGATCTTTTCCGGTCATGGCTTCGTCATCACCCCGCTCGAAACGGGCCTGCGCGTCGGCGGTGCCGTGGAACTCGGCGGCATCGAGCGGCCACCCAATTTCAACAGGTCGAAAGCGCTCCTGCAGAAGGCGCGGAAATTCCTTCCGGGGCTCGATCCCTCGGGCGGACGCGAATGGATGGGGTTCCGGCCGTCGCTGCCGGATTCGGTGCCCGTCATCGGCAAGGCGACGCGAAGCCGGTCGGTGATCTACGCCTTCGGTCACGGCCATCTCGGCCTGACCCAGGCCGCGGCAACCGGGCGGTTGATCAGGGAATTCGTTCTGGGGCAGACTTCGTCCGTTGATCTGGCCCCCTTCAGCCCACAACGGTTTTGATCTTGAGGAGCGACATGGCCAAGAAATCCTTCTTCTGCATCGACGGCCACACCTGCGGCAACCCGGTGCGGCTGGTCGCCGGCGGCGGGCCGCTGCTGCAAGGCTCGACGATGATGGAACGGCGCGCGCATTTCCTCGCCGAATACGACTGGATCCGCACCGGCCTGATGTTCGAGCCGCGCGGCCATGACGTGATGTCCGGCTCGATCCTCTATCCGCCGACACGCGAGGATTGCGACATCGCCATCCTGTTCATCGAGACGTCCGGTTGCCTGCCCATGTGCGGCCACGGCACCATCGGCACGGTGACGATGGCCATCGAGCACGGCTTGATCAAGCCGAAGACGCCGGGCGTGCTCAGGCTCGACACGCCGGCCGGCCTAGTCATCGCCGAATACAAGCAGGTCGGCGAGTATGTCGAGGAGGTGCGCATCACCAATGTGCCGTCCTTCCTCCATGCCGAAGGGCTGACAGTCGAATGTCCAGGGCTGGGTGAAATAACGGTCGACGTCGCCTATGGCGGCAATTTCTATGCCATCGTCGAACCGCAGGCGAACTATCGCGACATGGCCGACTATTCCGCCGGCGACTTCATCGCCTGGAGCCCGGTGGTGCGGCAGCGGCTCAACGAGAAGCATTCCTTCGTGCATCCGGAGAACCCCGGCATCGCCGGGTTGTCGCACATGCTGTGGACCGGCAAGCCAACGGTCGAGGGCGCCGATGCCCGCAATGCCGTTTTCTACGGCGACAAGGCGATCGATCGCTCGCCCTGCGGCACCGGCACATCGGCGCGCATGGCGCAACTTCATGCCAAGGGCAAGCTCAAGGCCGGCGACGCCTTCGTCCATGAATCGATCATCGGCTCGCTGTTCAAGGGCAAGGTCGAAAAAGAGGTCACCGTGGCTGGCAAGCCGGCGATCATCCCCTCGATCGGCGGCTGGGCGCGCATGACCGGACTGAACACCATCTTCATCGGCGACCGCGACCCGTTCGCGCATGGTTTCGTGGTCAAGTAGGAGAATCCTGACCTTGCGGAAAGGAGTGTGACGAAAAAACGAACCATGTCAGGAACGCAACGATTCTTCTCATCACCTAATCTTGACGGTGATTTCTTCGAAACGGAGCGCATGATGCGGCGCAATCGTCAAAGACATTGCGTTATGCCAATGATAGGGTCCGCGATAGTCCAGGGGCTGGGTGCGAAAAGCGGGTGATCGGGAAGACGTGACTTGGAACCACGCGGAGCGGTCGAAAAAATCACGTTGCAATCCGGGCTCGAAACTTTACGACTAGGGGAAATACGAAAAGGAATGCGTCTGCATGGGCGACATTCCAGGGGAGCCATGTACACATGCAGTATTTTGTCCAGCAGCTTATCAATGGGCTGACGCTGGGATCGATCTATGGGCTGATCGCAATCGGCTACACGATGGTCTACGGCATCATCGGCATGATCAATTTCGCCCATGGCGACATCTTCATGGTGGGCGCCTTCACGGCACTGATCGTCTTCCTCATCCTCGGCGCGCTGTTTTATTCGGTGCCCGTGGTCATCGCGCTGCTGGTCATGATGATCGTGGCGATGCTGCTCACCAGCCTCTACAACTGGACGATCGAGAAGGTGGCCTACCGGCCGCTGCGCGGTTCGTTCCGGCTGGCGCCGCTGATCACCGCCATCGGCATGTCGATCGCGCTGTCGAACTTCGTCCAGGTGACGCAAGGCCCCCGCAACAAGCCGATCCCGCCGATGGTCAGCCAGGTCTACAACATCAACGGCGTCAGCGTGTCGCTGAAGCAGATCATCATCGTCATCGTCACCGCTTTGCTGCTGGCGCTGTTCTGGTACCTGGTCAACAAGACCTCGCTCGGCCGGGCGCAACGCGCCTGCGAGCAGGACCGCAAGATGGCCGCACTGCTCGGCATCGACGTCGATCGCACCATCTCGATCACCTTCATCATGGGCGCAGCCCTTGCCGCCGTCGCCGGCACGCTGTTCCTGATGTATTACGGCGTCATCGCCTTCTCGGACGGCTTTACGCCCGGGGTAAAAGCTTTCACGGCGGCGGTTCTCGGCGGCATCGGCTCATTGCCAGGTGCCGTGCTGGGCGGCCTCCTCATCGGCTTCATCGAGAGCATGTGGTCGGCCTATTTCTCGATCGACTACAAGGACGTCGCCGCCTTCTCGATCCTGGCGATCGTGCTGATCTTCCTGCCTTCCGGCATCTTGGGCCGGCCAGAAGTCGAAAAGGTCTGAGACCATGGCCGTGACCGTATCTCCAGAGCGCGACCTCGTCGCCAGCCCCATGCAGCGCGCGCTGCGCGAGGCCTTCTATGCCGGCGCGATAGCGCTTGGCCTGTTCGTGCTGTTCATCGGCCTCAGGACCGACCAGAACATTTCCAACGAACTGGTCGTGGTGCAGCGCTGGGGCCTGCTTGCCGCGGTGGTGATCGCCACGGCCGTCGGGCGTTTCCTCTATGTCGCCTACGGCCAGCCCTTCATGGCTAACCAGAAGATCGCCGATGTCGCCACCGGGCTCATGCCGGCAAGTGTGGCATCCCGCTTCTTCACCCTGCCGATCTTCATCGGAGCGGTCATCGCCATGGTGCTGCTGTTCGTGTTCAACAGCTCTCTCGCCGGATGGTTTGGGGCAGAACCGGCCGGCTACCTGCAATTCCTGCGTGCCCTGGCGGTCATCTATGTGCTGGCCAGCGTGATCTATTACTTCCGCGCCTTCATCCATGCCAACTTCACCAAATTGGGCATCTCGGCATTGGTGCTGTACCCGATCCTCGTCGTCGCGGTGCTGTCACTCAACGCCTGGTCGGTCGCCACCGGGTTGCAGGGTTCGTTGAAATGGGTCGATAATTTCGGCATCCAGATCCTGATCTATGTGATGCTGGCCTGGGGACTGAACATCGTCGTCGGCCTCGCCGGTCTGCTCGATCTCGGCTACGTCGCTTTTTATGCGCTTGGCGCCTATGCCTATGCGCTTCTCGCCACGCATTTCGGCCTGTCGTTCTGGATACTGTTGCCCGCCGCGGGCGCCATGGCCGCGCTCTGGGGGGTGCTGCTCGGCTTTCCCGTGCTGCGCCTGCGCGGCGACTATCTGGCGATCGTGACGCTCGCCTTCGGCGAGATCATCCGCCTCGTGCTGATCAACTGGCGCGAGGTCACCAATGGGTCGGCCGGCATCTCCGGCATTCCCAAGGTCAGCTTCTTCGGCTTGATGTCGTTCAACGTGTCGGACCCGAATTACATCGCCAAGGTGCTGAACATCGCCACGTCCAGCGCCTACTACAAGATCTTCCTCTACTACCTGATCCTTGGGCTCTGCCTGCTAACCGCCTTCGTCACCATCCGGCTGCGGCGCCTGCCGGTCGGCCGCGCCTGGGAAGCCTTGCGTGAGGACGAGATCGCCTGCCGCTCGCTCGGTATCAACACCACCACCACCAAGCTGACGGCCTTTGCCACCGGCGCCATGTTCGGCGGCTTCGCCGGTTCGTTCTTCGCCGCGCGGCAAGGTTTCGTCAGCCCCGAATCCTTCGTCTTCCTGGAATCGGCCATTATCCTGGCCATCGTCGTGCTCGGCGGCATGGGCTCGCTGGTCGGCATCGCCGTCGCCGCGATGGTGATGATCGGCGGCACCGAGGCGCTGCGCGAACTCGACTTCCTCAAGCAGGTCTTCGGGCCCGATTTCACACCGGAACTCTACCGCATGCTTCTGTTCGGCATGGCCATGGTCATCGTCATGCTGTGGAAGCCGCGCGGCTTCGTCGGCAGCCGTGAACCGACAGCCTTCCTAAGGGAACGAAGAGCTGTCTCAGGCTCCTTCACCAAGGAGGGCCACGGCTGATGAATGCGACCACGCAAACGAACGATGCCATCCTGCAGGTCGATCATCTGTCGATGAAGTTCGGCGGCCTGGTCGCCATCGGCGACCTGTCCTTCACCGCCAGGCGCGGCGAAATCACGGCGCTGATCGGCCCCAACGGCGCCGGCAAGACCACCGTGTTCAACTGCATCACCGGCTTTTACAAACCGTCGGAGGGCATGATCACGCTCAACCGGGCCGATGGTTCCAGCTACTTGCTGGAACGGCTGCCCAACCATGAGATCCCGGCGCGCGCCAAGGTGGCGCGGACCTTCCAGAACATCCGCCTGTTCTCGGGGATGACGCTGCTGGAGAACCTGCTCGTCGCCCAGCATAACAAGCTGATGAAGGCTTCGGGCTATACGATCCTGGGCCTGTTCGGCTTCAGCGGCTACCGCAAGGCCTCGGCCGAATCGGTGGAGCTTGCCAAGCACTGGCTGGAAAAGGCCGACCTCGTCGATCGCGCCGACGATCCGGCCGGCGACTTGCCCTACGGCGCGCAGCGGCGGCTCGAGATCGCGCGCGCCATGTGCACCGGTCCTGAGCTTCTTTGCCTCGACGAACCGGCGGCCGGCCTCAACCCGAAGGAATCGGCGGCGCTGAACGAACTGCTGATGGACATCAAGCACACGACCGGCACCTCGATCCTGCTGATCGAGCACGACATGTCGGTGGTCATGCAGATTTCCGACCACGTCGTGGTGCTCGAATATGGCCGCAAGATCTCCGACGGCAATCCGCAGTCGGTGCGCACCGACCCGCGCGTCATCGCCGCCTATCTCGGCGTCGACGACGAGGAGGTCGAGACCGCGCTCACCGAAGTCGGTGACGAGGACGTCATCGAACAGCTCGATATCGGTCCCGACTCGGTGCATGGCCCGGGGACGTCGTCGTCGTATCTTGCCGGGCCGGTGAGCGACACGGTCGGCCATAGCGAAGGCGAGCGGGTGACCGTGTCGAAGGGCGCTTCCAAGGCAGCACAGGTCGACGCCCGCGCCGCCACCGTGGCAAGCAGGCCTGTCGCACCGGCGCCAGCCAAGCCCGCGCCGAAGAAAGCGGCACCACGGAAAACGGCCGCCAAGACACCTGCCGCGAAGGCCGAAGGCGTTTCGAACCGGCTCGCTGCCCCCCGTGGCGGCAAGGCCGACAATCTGACCCGCATCAAGGGCATCGGTACGGTCAACGAGAAGAAGCTCAACGAACACGGCATCTTCCACTTCGACCAGATCGGCGCCTGGAAGAAGGCCGATGTCGAGGCGGTCGAGGCCTATCTCGCCTTTGACGGACGCATCGCGCGAGAGGAATGGGTCAAGCAGGCGAAGCTGCTCGGTCAGGGCAAGGATACGCAATTCTCGCGCCGCGTCGATGCGGGCAAGGTGGCGACCAGTCATGCTTCCGGCAAGGCCGCGGGCACAGGCAAGCCCGTTCAGGGCAAGCGTGGAGGGGGCAAGTGATGGCCACGACAACGCTGCTCGATATCAAGGGCGTGGAGACCTATTACGGCAACATCCGTGCGCTGAACGGTGTCAACGTCACCGTCAAGCAAGGTGAAATCGTGGCGCTGATCGGCGCCAACGGCGCCGGCAAGTCGACGCTGATGATGACCATCTTCGGGGCTCCACGGGCCCGCACGGGCACCATCACCTTCGCCGGAGCCGATATTACCCAGTTGCCGACGCACGAAATCGCACGCATGCGCATCGCACAGTCACCCGAGGGCCGTCGCATCTTCCCGCGCATGACGGTGATGGAAAACCTGCAGATGGGCGCCAGCCTCGATAACCTCAAATACTATGGCGAGGACGTCGAGAAGGTGTTCACGCTGTTCCCGAGACTGAAGGAGCGCATCGCCCAGCGTGGCGGGACCTTGTCGGGCGGCGAACAGCAGATGCTGTCGATCGGACGCGCACTGATGGCGCGGCCGAAACTGCTTCTGCTCGACGAGCCGTCGCTGGGTCTGGCGCCGCTGATCGTCAAGCAGATTTTCGATGCCATCCGCGAATTGAACCGCACCCAAGGGCTGACCGTGTTCCTGGTCGAGCAGAACGCGTTCGGCGCGCTCAAGCTCGCCACGCGCGGCTATGTCATGGTCAACGGCAATGTGACGATGAGCGGCACCGGCAAGGAACTGCTCGCCAATCCGGAAGTGCGCGCCGCCTATCTCGAAGGCGGACATCACTGAGTTCAGGAGACTTCCCATGCAAGGCATTCTCTACGAGGAACCGTCGATCTGGCAGTTCTTCTTCGTCACCTGCCTGCTCGGCGGCTGGGCGGCCTGGATGACCGGCAAGGCCAGTGCCCAGACATGGCGCAGCTTCATCCAGCTGTTCGCCTATATGCTCGGCCTCGGCATCGGTATCCGTTTCATCCATCATGCGCTGTTCGACGGCACGATGTTCTCGCTGCATTACTATATCGTCGATACCATCGTGCTGATGATACTGGGCTTCGTCGGCTATCAATACACACGAACCAACCAGATGGTCACACAGTATAATTGGCTTTATGAAAGAGCTTCCATCTTGAGCTGGAAACCGAAAGGTTGACGTTCATCATTAACGCCGCGTCAGGGATGAATCGGCGTGACAAGTGCCTGAAAATCGGCAAACTATGCTTTCTGCGATAAGGGTGGGCATCGCATGAAAGCTTCATCCACGCCCACTCCGTTAATGGGAGCGTTTAAATGAAAAAGTCACTTTTGTCCGCCGTAGCCCTGACCGCGCTCGTCGCGTTCGGCGGCAACGCGTGGGCTGATGTAATGTTCGCGGTCGCCGGGCCGATCACCGGTCCGAACGCGGCCTTCGGCGCACAGCTGCAGAAGGGCGCCGAAGCGGCGGTCGCCGATATCAACGCCAAGGGCGGTATCAATGGCGAGCAGATCAAGCTTGAAGTCGGCGACGACGTCTCCGATCCGAAGCAGGGCATCTCGGTCGCCAACAAGTTCGTCGGCGACGGCGTCAAGTTTGTGATCGGCCACTTCAACTCGGGCGTGTCGATCCCGGCCTCCGAAGTCTATGCTGAAAACAATATCGTCGAAATCACGCCGGCCGCAACCAACCCGAAGTTCACCGAGCGCGGCCTGTGGAATGTGTTCCGTACCTGCGGTCGCGACGATCAGCAGGGCAGCATCGCTGGCGCCTATATCGCCGCGAACTTCAAGGATGCCAAAGTCGCCGTGATCCATGACAAGACCCCTTACGGCCAGGGCCTCGCGGACGAAACCAAGAAGGCGATGAACGCCGCGGGCGTCAAGGAAGTGATGTATGAAGGCGTCAATGTCGGCGACAAGGACTTCTCGGCGCTGATCGCCAAGATGAAGGAAGCCGGCGTCACCCTGATCTACTGGGGTGGCCTGCACACCGAGGCCGGCCTGATCATCCGTCAGTCCGCGGACCAGGGCCTCAAGGCGCCGATGATGTCGGGTGACGGCATTGTGACGGACGAACTCGCCGCCATCGCGGGCGACGCCGTCGCCGGCACGCTCAACACGTTCGGCCCCGACCCGCGGCTGATCCCGGCCAACAAGGAACTCGTCGAGAAGTTCCGCGCGCAGGGTTTCGAGCCGGAAGCCTACACACTCTACGCCTATGCCGCCGTGCAGGTGGTCGCCGAGGCGGCCGCCGCCGCCAAGACGAACGATCCGCAGGCCGTCGCCAAGGCGATGCATGAAAACGGGCCGTTCCCCTCCGTTCTGGGCGACCTCGCCTATGACGCCAAGGGCGATCCGAAGCTGCCAGGCTACATCATGTACGAATGGAAGAAGAAGGACGACGGGAAGTATTCCTGGTTCCCGAAGTCGTAATTCATTCGGATCCGAAACCAACGATGCCCGGCGCCTCGCGCCGGGCATTTTCTTTGACGCGCCGGCAGCGGTGACATCCCCGTCGGTTCCCCTTGGTTGGGAAGATCGCATCCAGGATCGAAATTGTCGCCATTGTTCCGTCCGTTCGAACGAATGCATGCGAGTGTTGGCCGGATAACTGATTTAAATCGGTTTAAACCGACGTCGATTTTGTTTGCACTGCAGCATTTTCACGTTAATCATTGCCTCGATTTCCCGTCCCTTCCGCTGCTGGAGCCCAGTCCTTGGCCATCACGAAGATCCTCGTCGCCAACCGGTCAGAAATCGCAATCCGTGTCTTTCGCGCGGCCAATGAACTGGGCCTCAAAACCGTGGCGATCTGGGCCGAGGAGGACAAATATTCGCTGCACCGCTTCAAGGCCGATGAAAGTTACCAGGTCGGGCGCGGACCGCATCTCAGCAAGGACATGGGGCCGATCGAGAGCTATCTGTCGATCGAGGAGGTGATCCGCGTCGCCAGGCTTTCGGGCGCCGATGCCATCCACCCCGGCTACGGGCTGCTGTCGGAAAGCCCCGAATTCGCCGAGGCCTGCGCGCAAGCAGGCATCACCTTCATCGGACCGAAGCCCGACACGATGCGCCGGCTGGGCAACAAGGTCGCCGCGCGCAATCTCGCCATCGAGGTCGGCGTGCCCGTGGTGCCGGCCACCGATCCGTTGCCGGACGATTTGGAGGCGGTCAAGGAACTCGCCAAGACGGTCGGTTATCCGGTCATGCTGAAGGCTTCGTGGGGTGGTGGTGGCCGCGGCATGCGCGCCATCCGTTCCGAGGCCGATCTCGCCCGCGAGGTCATGGAAGGCAAGCGCGAGGCGAAAGCCGCCTTCGGCAAGGACGAGGTCTATCTCGAAAAGCTGATCGAGCGCGCTCGCCATGTCGAAGTGCAGGTGCTTGGCGACACTCACGGCAATGCCGTGCACCTGTTCGAGCGCGACTGCTCGATCCAGCGCCGCAACCAGAAGGTCGTCGAGCGCGCGCCAGCGCCCTATCTCAGCGAGGACCTGCGCCAGGAGCTTTGCGGCTACGCGCTGAAGATCGCGCGCGAGACCAGCTATATCGGCGCCGGCACCGTCGAATTCCTGCAGGACGCCGATACCGGCAAATTCTACTTCATCGAGGTCAATCCGCGCATCCAGGTCGAGCACACCGTCACCGAGATGGTGACCGGCATCGACATCGTGAAGGCGCAGATCCATATCCTCGACGGCTTCGCCATCGGCACGCCGGAATCGGGCGTACCGGCGCAGAGGGACATCCGGCTGAACGGCCATGCCTTGCAGTGCCGCATCACCACCGAAGACCCCGAACACAATTTCATTCCGGACTACGGCCGCATCACCGCCTATCGCGGCGCCACCGGCTTCGGCATCCGCCTCGACGGCGGCACGGCGTATTCCGGCGCGGTCATCACCCGCTTCTACGATCCGCTGCTGGAGAAGGTCACGGCCTGGGCGCCGACGCCGGCAGAGACGATCGCCCGCATGAACCGCGCCTTGCGCGAGTTCCGCATCCGCGGCGTCGCCACCAACCTCACTTTCCTCGAAGCGATCATCAATCATCCGAGCTTCGCCGACAATTCCTATACGACGAGGTTCATCGACACGACGCCGGAGCTGTTCCAGCAGGTCAAGCGCCAGGACCGCGCCACCAAGCTGCTCAACTATCTGGCCGACGTCAGCGTCAACGGTCATCCCGAGACGCGCGGGCGGCCGACGCCAAAGGCCGACGCGGCGCCGCCCGTGGTGCCCTATCTCAACGGCAATGTGCCGAGCGGCAGCAAGCAGAAGCTCGACGTGCTCGGGCCGGAGAAGTTCGCCGCCTGGATGCGTGAGCAGAAGGAAGTGCTGGTCACCGACACGACGATGCGCGACGGCCACCAGTCGCTGCTCGCCACCCGCGTGCGTACGCATGACATTGCCGGGATCGCCGGCACCTATGCGCGCGCCCTGCCGCAGCTTCTGTCGCTCGAATGCTGGGGCGGCGCCACTTTCGACGTCGCCATGCGCTTCCTCACCGAGGATCCGTGGGAGCGGCTGTCGCTGGTGCGGGAAGCAGCCCCCAACCTGTTGCTGCAGATGCTGCTGCGCGGCGCCAACGGCGTCGGCTACACCAATTATCCCGACAATGTCGTGCAGCATTTCGTCAAGCAGGCGGCAAGCGGCGGCATCGACATCTTCCGTGTCTTCGACTGCTTGAACTGGGTCGAGAACATGCGCGTCGCCATGGACGCCGTGGGCGCCGAGGGCAAGCTGATCGAAGCGGCGATGTGCTATACCGGCGATATCCTCGATCCGGCGCGGGCCAAGTACGACCTGAAATATTATGTCGGGCTGGCCGAGGAATTACAGGCCGCCGGCGCCCATATCATCGCGGTCAAGGACATGGCGGGCCTGTTGAAGCCGAGTGCTGCCCGTGTGCTGTTCAAGGCGCTGCGCGAGGCGACCGACCTGCCGATCCATTTTCACACCCACGACACATCGGGTCTGTCGGCGGCAACCGTGCTGGCGGCGGTGGAAAGCGGCGTCGACGCCATCGACGCGGCGATGGACGCCTTCTCCGGCAACACGTCGCAGCCATGTCTGGGTTCGATCGTGGAAGCACTGAAGGGCACCGAACGCGACCCGGGCCTCGACCCGCAATGGATCCGCAAGATCTCGTTCTACTGGGAAGCCGTTCGCAACCAATACGCCGCCTTCGAGAGCGACCTGAAAGGTCCGGCTTCCGAGGTCTACCTGCACGAAATGCCGGGCGGGCAGTTCACCAATTTGAAGGAACAGGCCCGTTCGCTGGGGTTAGAGACACGCTGGCACGAAGTGGCGCAGACCTATCACGACGTCAATCTGATGTTCGGCGACATCGTCAAGGTGACGCCGTCCTCGAAGGTCGTCGGCGACATGGCGCTGATGATGGTGAGCCAGGACCTGACCGTTGCCGATGTCGAGAACCCGGCCCGCGATATCGCCTTCCCGGACTCGGTCGTCTCGATGCTGCGCGGCGACCTCGGCCAGTCCCCGGGCGGTTGGCCGCGGGTGCTGCAGAAGAAGGCACTGAAAGGCGACAAGCCGATCACGGCGCGGCCCGGTTCGTTGCTGAAGCCGGCCGACCTCAAGAAGAGCCGCAAGGAGATCGAGGACAAGCTCGAGCGCAAGCTGTCGGAATACGAGTTCGCCTCGTGGCTGATGTATCCGAAAGTGTTTTCCGACTTCGTCGCCGCGCAGGAAACCTACGGCCCGGTCAGCGTTCTGCCGACGCCGACCTATTTCTATGGCATGAAATCGGAAGACGAGATTTTCGTCGATATCGAAAGGGGCAAGACCTTGGTCGTGCGCTGCCAGGCGTTCGGCGATGTCGATGAGAAGGGCATGGTCACCGTGTTCTTCGAGCTCAACGGCCAGCCGCGGCGTGTGAAGGTGCCCGACCGTGCGCATGGTGCCTCGGCAGCCAAGGCGCGCCGCAAGGCGGAGCCCGGCAACGAGGCGCATGTCGGGGCGCCGATGCCGGGTGTGGTTTCAGCGCTTGCGGTCGCCGCCGGCCAGGCGGTCAAGGCCGGCGACGTGCTGCTCTCCATCGAAGCGATGAAGATGGAGACGGCGTTGCACGCCGAGCGCGACGGTACGGTTGCCGAGGTGCTGGTCAAGGCCGGCGACCAGATCGATGCGAAGGATCTGCTGATCGCGTTCAACTGAGAGCTCGCCAGGAACGAGCAGGCTGTCGGCTTCTGGCGGCAGGCTTGGCGAGCTGTTCGATAACGGCTTGACCCGCCGGCCTGGGTCGGGCATCGAACCGCTGAAATTCGCCGCGGCACGTTCCCCGAGTCGCGGCGCGGAACCGATTTTGGAGAAAACATGGCCGACGATATCACCGAGACCAGCCAGACTGTTGCCGCCGGCCAGCTGCGTGCCTTGATCGAACGCATCGAGCGGCTCGAGGAAGAAAAGAAGACGATATCCGACGACATCAAGGAAGTCTTCGCCGAGGCCAAGGGCACCGGCTTCGACACCAAGGCAATCCGCACCATCATCCGGTTGCGCAAGAAGGACCAGGCCGAGCGCCAGGAGGAGGATGCCATCCTCGATCTGTACATGGCCGCGCTCGGCATGGTCTAAGAGCCTGTTTGGAAATTCTACTCCAGCGGCCATCTGATGGCGTTTTCTGCGCTTCCGTTGCTCACGGACCAATGTCCGCTGCGCTACGGTTCTCGAAACCACCACCACATGACTGACCGGAGCGAATTTCGAAACAGCCTCTAAGGCTCAGCAACGGTCTTAACCCGGGTGATGCTGGAGCGGCATCTAACCATGAGCGAATTCGACTTCGGCGGCCGTCGCGCCTCGGAATTCCGCCATCGCGGCTTCTGGTCGCTGTTTGCCGAACGGCATCCGGAAGAAAGGGCCCGGCTGGCGCGGCGCGGACCCTGGTTCTGGCAGCGCGGGCTGCCCGACTTCGCACTGGTCCTTTCCATGTATGTCGCGCCGGCGCAGAACCATGTCGGCGTCTTCTTCGGCCGCAACGAGAAGTTCGGCGCCACGCAAAGCTGGTCGCGGCTGGAGCCGTTCCGGCCGGCAATCGAAGACAGGCTGAAACTCAGGCCGGAACAAAGCTGCGAAGGCCTCGGCATCAATTCGATGTGGCGGGTCAATTGCTTTCCCGAGGACAACTGGCCTGCCATGACCGACTGGCTGGTGACGGAATGCTCACGGGTCGAGCGCGCCGTAACCGAAGTGCTGGGGCAGGGTAAGTGATCGCGGATTTCTTCCGCTCGCGTTGGCTTGGCGAGGTGCCGGTCGACCGGCTGTTCTGGCGTGACATGATGCTTGTCGGGACCGTGATCAATATTGCGTCGTCTGCTGCGGCGCTGATCCTGCTTGGGCTGAAGATGCCGCTCGGTCTTGTCCTGGCGGTGCATTTTGCACCGGTGCCCTACAACGTCTTCCTGACTTTGGCGGTCTGGCGCACGGCTGAGAAGGCCGGCGGTGCCAGGGCTTCGCTCTTCATGCTGGGATCAGTGCTCTGGCTGATCGCCACGATCGTCGTCTGACGAGGCGACCCGTACGAAAAAGGGCGGCCGGAGCCGCCCTTCGCGAGAAATGATGACGCCTGTTCAGGCCGCGGGCTCGAATTTCAGCGCCACGCCATTGATGCAGTAGCGCAGGCCGGTCGGCGGCGGGCCGTCCTCGAAGACATGGCCCAGATGGCTGCCGCAACGAGAGCAGTGGCATTCGGTACGGACCATGCCGTAACTGCGGTCGACCGTGTTCTCGACCGAGCCCGGAACGGGATCGTTGAAGCTCGGCCAGCCGGTGCCGCTCTCGAATTTCAGCGTGGATTGGAACAGCGGCTGGTCGCAGCCAACGCAGGAAAAAGTGCCGGCACGCTTCTCATAGAGCAGGGCGCAGCTCCCCGGCCGCTCGGTGCCATGGTTGCGCATGACCGCGTATTGCTCCGGCGTCAGCCGGGCGCGCCATTCGGCGTCGGTGCGGGTTACGGGGTAGGTGTGGGTGTCCATTTGATCTCCTCAGCCTTGGCGGCTCGTTCTTGGTTGCAACCGGATATTCGCAACAAGATAGGCGTTTGTTACGGCATGTGCCCGCATTTTCGAGCGGACCACCTGGAATTCCTCAGGCGATCGCCGCGAGATAGCGCGTGACGGAGGCGGCCAGCGCCGTCTTCGCATCGCTGATGATGTTCTGGTTCCACCATGCGCCGTAGATGTCGTCGAAGGCGAACGGCGCAAGGGCTGCCGCGATGCGGTGTATGGCGGCAGCATTGAGCGGGATCTGGTTCGGATAGCTGTACATGAAGCTGACATGGCGGCGTGTCGGCGTCACCTGCAGGATATCGCCGGTCAGCAGGGCATCGGCACCGTCGCGTTTCCAGTGCAGCACCTGGCCGCCGGCAAAGTGGCCGCCGCAGCGGATGAGTGTCAGCGACGGGTTGATGGCCAGCGTCTCGCCTTGCCAACTGACGATCGAGCGATGCGGCCGCATGATCCATTGCCGGTCGTCGGCATGGAGATAGATCGGCACGCCGCCAAACGCCTCGCTCCATTCGACCATCACCGAATAGTAATGGCAGTGCGAGATGGCGATCGCGGCGAGGCCGCCGCGGCGGTTGATCTCCGCCACCGCCTCGTCGCTTACCATCGAGATGCAGTCCCATAGCACATTGCCGTGCGGCGTTTGCGCCAGCAGCGCCCGCTGGCCGATGGCGAAGCGCGGCTCGATGCCCAAACGCGAGCACGCCGGCGTCGTCCTTCATCACCAGCCGATGCGCGGCGGCGAGTTGTTGCGGCGTGGTCCAGGCCTGGCCCTCCCAGCGCACATACTGCCGTTCGTCCTCGCAAATCGGGCAGTGTCGCGGTGGCGTTTCCGTCGCCGCGAACTGGACGCCGCACTGCAAGCAGAGGAAGCAGGTCATCTGATCTCCCGTGGGCCTTCAGTGCTTTCTTGAAAGCTGCTTCGTAGCACCTTCGAGCCCGGCTAGTGTCAGCGGAAACATGCGGCCGCCGAAGATGTCACGGATCATCGCGATCGAATGGTTAAAGCCCCAGTTCTTTTCGCTCTCGGGGTTAAGCCACACCGCGTTCGGCCATTGCTGCAGCAGCCGGCCGAGCCAAACGGTTCCGGCCTCGGGGTTCCAGTGTTCCACCGAGCCGCCGGGGTGGGCGATCTCGTATGGGCTCATCGAGGCATCGCCGACGACGATGACCTTATAGTCCGGACCATATTTGTGGAGGAGGTCAAAGGTCGGAATCACCTCGGCATGGCGGCGGCGATTGTCCTTCCACACGCCTTCGTAGATGCAGTTGTGGAAATAGAAATATTCGAGCTGGCGGAATTCGGCGCGGGCGGCCGAAAACAGTTCCTCGACGCTTTTGATATGGTCGTCCATCGAGCCGCCGACATCGAAGAACATCAGGAGCTTCACCGCATTGCGGCGCTCGGGCCGTGTCTTGACGTCGAGATAGCCGTGCTCGGCGGTGGCGTGGATGGTACCGGGCAGGTCGAACTCTTCCTCCGCGCCTTCGCGGACCCAGCGGCGCAGCCGCTTCAGCGCGACCTTGATGTTGCGGGTGCCGAGTTCGATGGCATCGTCGAAATTCCTGAACTCGCGCTTGTCCCAGACCTTCACCGCGCGGCGGTTGCGGCTTTCATGCTGGCCGATGCGGACGCCTTCGGGGTTGTAGCCATAGGCGCCGAAGGGCGAGGTGCCGCCGGTGCCGATCCATTTCGAGCCACCCTGGTGGCGGCCCTTTTGTTCCTCGAGCCGCTGCTTCAGCGTCTCCATCAGTTTGTCGAAGCCGCCAAGCGCCTCGACCAGCTTTTTCTCCTCCTCGGTCAGGTGTTTCTCGGCGAGCCGGCGCAGCCATTCCTCTGGAATGTCGGCGACATTGACGGCATCCCGGCCACCCAGCGCCTCGATGCCCTTGAAGACATGCGCGAACACCTGGTCGAAGCGGTCGATATGACGCTCGTCCTTCACCAGGGCGGCGCGGGCAAGGTAGTAAAATCCCTCGACATCATAGTCGACCAGTCCGGCTTCCAGCCCTTCCAGCAGAGAGAGGTATTCCCTGAGCGAAACGGGAACACGCGCTGCCTTCAGTTCGAGGAAGAAGGGGATGAACATGGCCGGTTACAGCAAATCATACTCGATAAAGCCGGTGCGGCGCGCGACGCGGTCGTAGAGCTTGCGCGCGGTGGTGTTGGTCTCGTGCGTCATCCAATAGACGTTCTTCACGCCAATCTTGCCGGCCTCCTGCTTCACCGCCTCGATCAGGGCCGCGCCGATGCCCTTGCCGCGCACTTGCGGGTCGGCGAACAGGTCCTGCAGGTAGCAGTTGTTTTTTTCCGACCAGCCGGAGCGGTGGTAGAGATAGTGGGTGAGGCCGACCGCCTTGCCGTCGAGGGTAGCGATAAACCCTTCGGCTCGAACTCGCCTTCGGTGAACAGCCGTTTCCAGGTGACGGCGTAGACCTCTTCCGGCAGCGTGGTTTCGTAGAAGGTCAGATAGTCGGTCCACAAGCGGCGCCAGTCGGCGTGGTCGGATTGCGCGAGCGGGCGGACAACAATCTCAGACATTTTATCTCCTCCGAAGGGTTCCGGCCGTAGCTGACGTGCTCTTCGGCCGGCGGCAACGGTCCACAGCCGAGGAAAGCGCTATCGCTGCGGTCCTATTGCTGCCGTCTGGCCATGAAGGCCAGCCGCTCGAACAGGTGCACGTCCTGCTCGTTCTTCAACAGGGCGCCGTGCAGCTTGGGCAGCGCGTTCTTGGCGTCGGCGCGCAAATCCTCTGGCGCGATGTCATCGGCGACCAGCAGGCGGATCCAGTCCAACGCCTCCGATGTCGACGGCTTTTTCTTCAGCCCCGGCACGTCACGGATTTCGTAGAATTGGGTCAGCGCCGCGCGCACCAGGTTCTGCTTGATGCCGGGATAGTGGACATCGACGATCCTGTGCAGCGTGTCGACATCGGGAAAGCGGATATAGTGGAAGAAGCAGCGGCGCAGGAAGGCGTCCGGCAGTTCCTTCTCGTTGTTGGAAGTGATGATGACGATCGGCCGCACCGCAGCGCGGATGGTCTCGCCGGTCTCGTAGACGAAGAACTCCATCCGGTCGAGTTCCTGCAGCAGGTCGTTGGGGAACTCGATGTCGGCCTTGTCGATCTCGTCGATCAGAAGCACGACCTTCTTGCCGGCCGCGAATGCCTCCCAAAGCTTGCCGCGCTTGATGTAGTTCTTGATGTCGTTGAACCTGAGATCGCCGAGCTGGCTGTCGCGCAGCCGCGACACGGCATCGTACTCGTAAAGACCTTGCTGCGCCCGTGTTGTCGATTTGACATGCCATTCGATGAGGTCGAGGCCGAGTGCCGCCGCCACCTGGCGGGCAAGTTCCGTCTTGCCGGTGCCGGGCTCGCCCTTGACCAGCAACGGCCGCTCCAGCGCGATCGCCGCGTTGACCGCCACCATCAGATCCTTGTCGGCGACATAGGCCGCCGTGCCTTCGAAACGCATTTTTGCTCCTCGGTTCGTTCCGGAGACCGTAAGGAGGCCCTCTGGTCCGCGCAAGGGCGGGTCTGCAACGGCAATGAGGCCAACCGGTGCGGAAAGAGCGCCGTCTCTCTGGCGCTCGGACCACCATCGGCCTATATTGGCGGAGGCGGTCTGCGCTTCCCGGCAGGAGACACTTTTCCCCGGGGCCTTAATGATCCTTAGGGAGCTGTCCCTGGGAAGACCCGTGGGTTTTCTCATACGGCGCCCACCTACTTTGTAGGCACCCGGGATCGACCTCTCCACCGGTTGTGTGGATCGTCACTTGTCGCAAGGCGTCCACGCAACGCGGTGGAAAACGTCGCTCTTGAGACCTCACACAGTTCTGACCTTTTCTACCTTGGCCGCATGACATCTCCCAAAGACCTAAAAAAACGGCTGCGCCTCGAGGCACTCGCCCGCCGCGACGCGCTTGATGAATTCTGGCGGGTCGAGGCCGCGCTCGAAATGGCGGAGACGGCGCGCGACCGTCTGGAGGTCGGGTCCGGTCAGATCGTCTCCGGTTTCTGGCCAATGCGCTCGGAGGTGGATGTCAGGCCATTGATGTTCGCCTTGCGCGAGAAGGGCGCACGGCTCTGCCTGCCCGCCATTCTCGACAAGACCACCATCGTCTTTCGCGAGCTGGTGCGTGGCGCGCCGATGGTCGACATGGGCTTTGGCACGGTCGGACCGCACGCGGAGGCCGAAGTTCTCGACCCCTCGGTCATGCTGGTGCCGCTCGCCGCCTTCGACGCGCGCGGCCACCGCATCGGTTATGGCGCCGGCTATTACGATCGCGCGATCGCGAAGCTCGTCGACAAGGGGCATGCGCCCCGGCTGGTCGGCATCGCCTTCGACTGCCAAGAAGTTTCGCAAGTTCCGGACGAACCCCATGACGTGGTCATCGCGGAAATACTCACCGAGAGCGGGTTGCGCCGCTTTGCACCAAAATTGTAGATAGTTCTTTGAAACGCATGATCTTTGCCGAAAAGTCATGCAACTTTTCGGGATCAGGCATAGATGAGACTTCTCTTCCTCGGGGACATGGTCGGTAAGACGGGCCGCACCGCGGTGTGGGAACAACTGCCTGGCCTGATCTCCGACTTCAAACTCGATTTCGTCATCGTCAACGGCGAGAACGCCGCCGGCGGCTTCGGCATCACCGAAGAGATTTTTCGCGAGACGATCGCGGCGGGCTGCGATGTCGTGACCACCGGCAACCATGTCTGGGACCAGCGCGACGCGCTGGCCTTCGCGCCGCGCGAGCAGCGTTTCCTGCGGCCCTCCAATTTTCCCAAAGGCACGCCAGGGCGCGGCTCCGGCGTCTATATCGCCAGGAGCGGCGCGCGTGTGCTGGTCGCCAACATCATGGGCCGGGTATTCATGCATCCCGAGCTCGATGATCCGTTCCAGGCCGGCGAACGCGAGCTTGCGGCCTGTCCGCTCGGCGAGCAGGCGGATGCGGTGGTGATCGACTTCCACGCCGAGGCAACCTCGGAAAAGATGTGCTTCGCGCATTTCGTCGACGGCCGCGCCAGCCTCGTCGTCGGCACCCACACGCACCAGCCCACCGCCGATCACCAGATCCTCAATGGCGGCACCGGCTACCTGTCGGATGCCGGCATGTGCGGTGACTACGATTCCTCGCTTGGCATGGACAAGGAAGAACCGCTCAACCGGTTCCTGTCGAAGGTGCCGAAAGGCCGTTTCGAAGCGGCGATCGGCCCGGCGACATTGTGCGGGGTCGGCGTGAATATCTCCGACCGCACCGGGCTGACCGAGAAGATCGCGCCGTTTCGTCGCGGCCCCCGGCTGGAGGAAACGGCTCCCTCCTTCTGGTCATGACATTGATATAGGCGTTCGCAATACCCAATTGCCGGCGACACTGCTCTAGATCGTAGGGGACGACCTCCATGCAGCTTATCGAATTCCTGGCGCCGCATTTTCAATTCGTTTCCGACCCGACCGCCTGGGTCGCGTTGCTGACGCTGGTGGTGCTCGAGATCGTGCTCGGCATCGACAATCTGATCTTCATCTCCATCCTGACCAACAAGCTGCCCGTGGAGCAGAGGGCTCGTGCGCGCCGCCTTGGCATCTCGGCGGCGCTGATCATGCGCCTGGTGCTGCTTGCCACCATTTCCATCATCGTCCAGCTGACGACGCCGGTGTTCACGGCCTTAGGCCACGGCTTCTCCTGGCGCGACCTGATCCTGATCGCAGGCGGCCTGTTCCTGGTGTGGAAGGCGACCAAGGAAATCCACCACACGGTCGATCCCGACGACCATCAGGACACGATGCTGGGCGAAACGCTCAAGATCTCGCTTGCCGGCGCGATCTTCCAGATCCTGCTGCTCGACCTCGTCTTCTCGATCGATTCCATCATCACCGCCGTCGGCATGACCGACGAGATCGCCATCATGTACATCGCGGTCATCGTGGCCGTCACGGCGATGATGCTTGCCGCCGGACCGCTGGCGGACTTCATCGCCAAGAACCCGAGCATCGTCATGCTGGCGCTGGGCTTCCTGCTGATGATCGGCATGACACTGATCGCCGACGGCATGGGCTACCATGTGCCCAAGGGCTACATCTATGCCGCGATGGGTTTTTCGGCGCTGGTCGAAGGGCTCAACATGCTGGCGCGACGGCGCAAGAAAGCGAAATCCGGCGACGGGCACTGAGACCGACCGGATCGGACGAGCCTCGGCATTTCCGGCGAGAACAGGATCGCCTCCAATGCGCTATCTCTTTGCTTTACGCAATTCCGAACGCAAAAGCGCTTCGCACTTTTGCTGGAATTGATTTAATGCCCCGGAACACCCTTAGGGTGGCGGTCGGCGATCAGGCCCAGCGTCAGGCCCTGTTCCAGCCAGGCCTTGGCGCCGGCGAGCACAAGCGCAAAGCCGCCGGTTGAGCCGACCGCTCCCTTCACTTGCTCATCGCCATTCCCGGCAAAGCCGAAATTCCGGATCTCGAGGAAGGTCGCCTCGCCAGGCATTTCGGTGAAGGTCCAGACCACCGTGGTCGGCGGATCGCTCCACGTCATGACGATCTTCTTGTCCCTGACGATCTCGCTGACATCGACGGTCGTCGAGACGCCATACATGCGCCACTCCCACTGAACCGGCTTGCCGCCATCAAGCCGGCCGCTGCCGTGGGTGAACCAGAATTGGGTCGTGATCGCCGGGTCGACGATGGCTTCGAAAACATCAGCGACCGGCCGCCGGATCAGCATGGCGGCTTCGGCTGTCGGTGTTTCACGGATTTCCATGGCGATCTCCTTTTCGAATACGCGCTCACCAGGCGTCGGGTTCGCGTACCATGTGAATGATGTTGGCCGGATTGGTGATCCAGCCACCTCGGAAACCCAAGCCCAATGGCTCAATGGCATCGCAACGCACAACGCCCGCCTTGGCCAGATGATCCGCGGCGCCCGGAAAATCCTGCGTGAAAAGCTCCAGCCAGATCTCGGCTTGGCTCATCATCGGCGCTTCGTCGATCCACAGCCTGACAGGCCCAAGTTCGAAGCCGATGGCCGGCGCCTTGGTGGTGAACGGCTCCAGGCCGACGACGTCGCGGTAGAAGGCGACCGTCGCTTCGTACTGGTGCGACGGCACCTTCATGGCGATGTTGATGCCGCCGGTGATCTTCGCGGTCATTGCTGGGTTCCGTTTTTTAAATGTTGTTTTCGCTGGCGGGCTCGCCCTTCATCTCGCTGCGGTAATAACCGTCGCGCAGATTGATGCCGTATTCGACATAGGCCTTCATGCAGGCCAGCATCTGCGACCAGCCCTCGCAATTCAGGTAGGACTTCTTCAGGCCGACCGCGCCTTCCTGCCAGCCGCTCTCGGCGATGGTGACGAAGGTGCCGCCATCGTCGAGCGGCTCGAAATTCATCTCGATGCGGGTCTTGTAGGCGGGCTTGCCGTCGGCGTCGGTGGCATCCCAGCGCAACACGATGCGGCTGTCCTTGACCACTTCGTCGACCTCGACCGGCACCTTGCCCCACCAGACGACACCCGAACCGGCAACCAATGGCGCGCTGGCGCCGCCGATGGTGGTGAAATAACCGCTGAGCTTCTTCGGATTGACGACCGCGTCGAAGACTTCGGCGACCGGTTTACCGATGCGCCCTGAAACCCTGAATCCAAGAGACATATCCACAGCTCCTTGCTTGATCGCGACAACGATACGTTATATAAACATAACATGTCAAGCCGATCGCAGGACGACAATGTTTTCAAGGCGCTGGCGCATCCTCGCCGGCGCGAAATGCTGGATCGGTTGAAAGACGAGCCAAAGACCACCGGCATGCTATGCGATGCCTTTCCCGACATCGACCGCTGCACTGTCATGCTCCATCTCAAGGTGCTGGAGGAGGCAGATCTGATCGTTGCGCTTCGTGATGGACGCGAGCGCTGGAACCATCTCAACGCGCTGCCGATCAAGCAGATCCACGACCGCTGGATCAGCCAGTATGCCGGTCTTGCGCTCAGCATCATCGACCGGCTGAAGTCCGATCTGGAAGCATAGGCACGGCCAGGATCGCCGCGGCACGGCGCGGCTGGACGAATTGAGCCGATTTATCTATAAGCCGGCCATTCCGACAAAGAGCGCCGCGCGTCCACCCGGACGCATCAGGACGTTCTGAAATTTTGAATTCGAGCCTTTTGCAAAGGCGAGGTGACCCACCTCGCCGCAAGACGCTCTAGCCGAACACGACAGGGGTGCCATGGCTGGCCATTCACAGTTCAAGAACATCATGCACCGCAAGGGCCGTCAGGACGCGGTGCGGTCGAAAATGTTTTCCAAGCTGGCGCGCGAAATCACCGTTGCCGCCAAGAGCGGGACGCCCGATCCATCGATGAACCCGCGCCTGCGCCTGGCGATCCAGAACGCCAAGGCGGTGTCGATGCCGAAGGACAACATCCAGCGCGCCATCAACAAGGCCTCGATGGGCGATGCCGAAAACTATGAAGCCGTGCGCTACGAAGGTTATGGGCCGGGCGGCGTCGCCGTGATCGTCGAGGCACTGACCGACAACCGCAACCGGTCGGCGTCCAATGTCCGTGCCGCCTTCACCAAGGCCGGCGGCGCGCTCGGCGAAACCGGATCGGTGTCGTTCATGTGGGACCGCGCCGGCGAAATCTACTATCCGGCTTCCGCCGGCAGTGCCGACAAGATCATGGACGCGGCCATCGAAGCCGGTGCCGACGACGTCGAATCGGACGAGGAAGGCCACACGATCTATTGCGCCTTCGAGACTCTTGGCGAGGTGTCCAAGGCGCTTGAAGCCTCGCTCGGCGAGGCCGAATCGGTCAAGGCGATCTGGAAGCCGCAGAACAATGTCCCGGTCGACGAAGAGCGGGCGCAGTCTCTGATGAAGCTGGTTGCGACGCTCGAGGACGATGACGACGTGCAAAGCGTGTACGCCAACTTCGAAGTCGACGACGAAACCTTGGCCAGGCTCAGCGCGGCGTGAGTGAAGACCGATCCGACATGAGCAAAGCTCGGTTGCCCGCCATCCGCATCACCTACTGCACGCAATGCCAGTGGCTGCTGCGTGCCGGCTGGATGGCGCAGGAGCTGCTCTCCACCTTCGGCACCGATCTCGGTGAGGTGACGCTGGTGCCGGGCACCGGCGGCATCTTCACCATCTCGTGCAACGATGTACTGGTCTGGGACCGCAAGCGCGACGGCGGCTTTCCGGACGCGGCGAAACTCAAGCAGTTGGTCCGCGACGTGATCGATCCGGATCGTGATCTCGGTCACGCCGACCGGAAGGCGAAGAGCTGATATCTTCCCGCGAAAGCGGGACGTTCCCTTGCCGCGCCTCTTTCCGAAACAGCACCGATACCGGCGCCGATCGCTATGCCCATGCCGATGCCGACGGCGCGGTCATCCATCGCCACGCCAAGAGCAGCGCCGAGGCCGACGCCGATCGAAATGCCATGGTCGGATAAGGATCGTTCACGACTCTTCTCCCGACAATGCTTATGGCCGCCTGTAAACATGTCAACGCGCGGCGAACCAGAAGGATGCCATGGCCACGATGGCGGTTACGGTGCGAACGTGGTTCCACATCACCCAGTCCCGGAGAAAGCTGGTCCATACGGCGGCGCCATTGCTGCTGGCCGGATCGACGGCGGCCAGCGCATCGTTGAGCGGCACGTTGAAGGCCATGGTCACGATCGGATTGCCGACGAGATAGATCAGCGCACCGGCCAGAAGCCAGAACGAACCCGGCTGGTTCCAGCCGATGATGGCGCCGGCGATGAGCACGATGCAGACCAGCCCGGTGCCGAAGAGTGCCGTCATGAACATCGGCGTGATGACGGTGACGTTGATCGAATTCATGGCGGCGATGCCGCCCGCCGCCGGCAGGCGAGCGAACGCCGGCATGACGAAGTTGGAGAAGGCGAAGAACACGCCGCCGACCACGCCTGCGCCCAGGGCCGCGATGAAGGTGAGGATGGGAAGAAGTTTGACAATCATGTCGGTTGCTCCAAGTGCCGGTTGCGGCGGGTTCCTCTGTTTGCAAATGTGATTAATCCTCACATTTGCAAAATGTGATAAACCCTCGTATTTTGAGAGTCAAGTCATTCGAGGCGATTGCCGGGCGCGTTTGTTGGAGACAGTCATGGAAGGCACGCCGGCCAACGAGCAGATCGCTTCGCCGCGCCGGGCACCAAGCCAGCAGCGCAGCCGCGAGCGGGTCGAGCGCATGCTGGCCGCCGCCTCGGCACTGATTGCCGAGCAAGGCAGCGATGCCATGCGTATGGGGGAGGTCGCTGAACGGGCTGGGGTGTCGATCGGATCGCTCTACCAGTTCTTTCCAGACAAGCGGGCGATCGTCTGGGCGCTGGCCGAACGCTATACGGTGGAAAGTCAGGCCTGCATCTCGGCGGCGCTCAAGGATGTTGCGGATGCAGAGGGGCTGGGCCAAGCGTTTTTGGAGTTGGTCGATATCTACTATAGGTTGTTCCTGGCCGAACCGGTGATGCGCGACATCTGGTCGGGCACGCAGGCTGACAAGGCGCTGCGCCAGCTCGAGCTCGCCGACAGCCGGGCCAATGCCGAATTCCTCGGTGCGGTGCTGAAGCGGCTACGTCCCGGCGCCGACCCCGTCTCCCTGGAGACCACGGCCTTTCTCGTCTGGCAGATGGGCGAGGCGGCCATGCGGCTGGCGATCTCGGTCGAGCGGCAGGAGGGCGACAGGCTGGTCGCAGCCTATAAGCGCATGGCGCTCAGGGAATTGCTGGCGGAATAGAGAGAGCCGAAAACTCAGCCTTCGGCCAAGCAACAAAAAACCCGCCACGAGGGCGGGCTTTTGATCTGCGAAAAAGCTCTTGCCTTAGAGGCCGAAACCTTCGAAGCGCTTCTTGAACTTCGACAGGCGGCCGCCGCGGTCGAGCAGGGTCTGCTGGCCGCCGGTCCAGGCCGGGTGGGTGGTCGGGTCGATGTCGAGGTTCATCGTATCGCCTTCCTTGCCCCAGGTCGAACGGGTCGTGTATTCGGTGCCGTCGGTCATGACGACCTTGATGGTGTGGTAATCGGGATGAATAGCGCTCTTCATGGCTCGGTTCCTGGCTTGCTGGCGCGGCTGACTGGCATAAGCCTGCGTCGATGCGCCCCTTTTTAAAACTCGAAGCCGCAGCTATTGAGGAGCCACGGCTTCTAAAACGGTCGGCGTGGCTATACATCAGCCGAAATTGAATCACAAGGCCGTGGCTCGCGCATATTGAGGCGCATACAACAAGGCGGCTAGAGGAAACACCGGGATGGCGCAATCCAGCAGCGCAGACGAGCGCCGCCGCTCGCTCAAGCCGCTCAGGCGCCTGTTCCCTTACATCGGCCGCTACCGGAAAATGGTGGCGGGCGCCGTCGTCTCGCTGGCAGTCGCGGCGATGACAACGCTGGCGCTGCCGCTGGCGGTGCGGCGCATGATCGATCATGGCTTCACGCCGGCGGGATCCACCATCATCGCTGAATATTTCGCCGCGCTGGTGGCCATGGCGGCGCTTTTGGCGGCCGCCTCGGCCGGCCGCTACTATTTCGTCATCACGCTCGGCGAGCGCGTCGTCGCCGATATCAGGCGCGACGTTTTCGCTCATGTGACGACGCTGTCGCCGGCCTTCTTTGACACTGCCCAGTCGGGCGAGATCGTGTCGCGGCTCGCCGCCGACACCACGCAGGTCAAGTCGGCGGTAGGCGCCACGGCTTCGGTCGCGCTGCGCAACGTCATCCTTGGGCTCGGCGCCGTGGCGATGATGGTTGTCACCAGCCCAAAACTGTCCAGCCTGGTCATAGCGGCCATTCCAATCATCGTGCTGCCGCTGGTCGCCTTCGGCCGCTCCGTGAGGCGCAAATCCCGGCAGGCACAGGACACGCTCGCCGAGGCGACAGCCTATGCCAGCGAGCAGATCGGCGCGGTGCGCACGCTGCAGGCCTTTACCAATGAGAAACTGGTCACCGGTCGCTTTTCGGGCGCGGTGGAAGCCGCCTTCGAGGCGGCACGTGCCTCGATCTTCGCGCGGTCCTTCCTCACCTTCTTCGCCATCTTCACCATTTTCTCGTCGGTCGTCGCGGTGTTGTGGTTCGGCTCGCGCGACGTGCTCGACGGCAATCTGTCACCCGGCACCCTTGGCCAGTTCCTGCTCTATTCGGTGTTCGCCGCCGGCGCGCTCGGCGCGCTGTCGGAAGTCTGGGGCGAACTCGCGCAAGCAGCGGGTGCGGCCGAACGGCTGACCGAGATCCTGGCCGAGACGCCGGCGATCCAGGCGCCGGCCGATCCGAAGCCGATGCCGGCAATCGTGAAGGGCGCGATCATCTTCGACGACGTCTCGTTCTCTTATCCGGCAAGGCCCGACCGCGCCGCCGTCCATGGCTTGAGTTTTTCGGTCAAACCCGGCGAGACGGTGGCGATCGTCGGTCCCTCGGGTGCCGGCAAGAGCACCGTCTTTTCGCTGATCCTGCGCTTCTACGATCCCGAAACCGGCAAGATCCTGATCGACGGCATCGACGTGCGTGAGGCTGACCCTGTCGCGGTCAGGCAGCGCATCGCCATCGTGCCGCAAGATGTCACTATCTTCGCGGCGAGCGCGCGCGACAATATCGGCTTTGGCCGGCCAGGCGCCAGCGAGGCCGAGATCGAGGCGGCGGCGAAGGATGCGTTGGCCGACGAATTCATCCTCAAGCTCGAGAACGGTTACGACAGCCAGGTCGGCGAACGCGGCGTGACGCTGTCAGGCGGCCAGCGCCAGCGGGTAGCGATCGCCCGCGCCATCCTGCGCGACGCGCCGATCCTGTTGCTCGACGAGGCGACCTCGGCCCTCGACGCCGAAAGCGAGACGCTGGTGCAGACGGCGCTCGAGCGGCTGATGCAAGGCCGCACCACCATCGTCATCGCCCACCGGCTGGCGACCGTGCTCAAGGCCGACAGGATCCTGGTCATGGATGGCGGTCGCATCGTCGAGGAAGGCACGCATCAGAGCCTGGTCATCAAGAGCGGCATCTATGCGCGGCTGGCCAAGCTGCAATTCGAGACCGGCGCCAGCGCCTTCAGGGGCGCGGCGGAATAGCGGGGCTCGATATGGCCGGTCTCATCCACCGTAGCGCTGCTTCAGGTGATTGACGAAATAAACGGCGTTGAGTTTTTCGCCGGTGGCGCGTTCGAGCAGGTCCGGCGTCGACCAGCGCGATCCCTGCGCCCATATCTTCTTGCGGCGCCAGTCGTTGATGGCCGCGAAATTCCCTTTCACCAGGTCGTCGTCGGCTGAAGGATGTTCGCGCACCAGCGCGGCCCATTGCTGCGCCGCCATTATCGCGCCCAGCGTGTAGGAGGGGAAATAGCCGAAGGCGGCACCCGGCCAGTGCACGTCCTGCATCGGCCCATCGGCCGGATTGTCGATGGTGGAGAGGCCGAGATAGTCGCGCATCTTGGCGTCCCAGGCTTCGGGTAGATCAGCCACCTCCAGCCTGCCTGAGACGAGTTCCTGCTCCAGTTCGTAGCGCAGGATGACATGCAGCGGATAGGTTACTTCGTCGGCATCCACGCGGATCAGGCCGCGCTCGACGCGATGCACATGCGGCAGGAGATCATCGAGCGACCAGGTTTCGCCGAGATGCTTTTCCACCACCGGCAGCGCCCAGTGCCAGAAAGCAGGATTGCGGCCGATCTGCTTTTCGACGAACAGGCTCTGGCTTTCATGCACGGCCATGCCGCGGGCCTTGCCGAGCGGCCAGTGCGACCATGCCTTCGGCAGGTTCTGCTCATAGAGCGCATGGCCGGTCTCGTGCAGCACGCCCATCAGCGCCGACAGGAAGTCCGATGTCTTGTAGCGGGTGGTGATGCGCACGTCGCTGGGCACGCCGCCGCAGAACGGATGGTGCGACACCGACAGCGAGCCGTGTGTCAGGTCGAAGCCGACCGCCGCCATCATGGCGAGACCGAGTTCGCGTTGCCGGTCGATGGCATAGGTGCCCGAAAGCGGCTTCAGCGGATGCCTGCGCAGCCGCGCTTCCTGGATCGCCAGCGCCTCCGGCACGAAGCCTCTAAGGAAGGCCTTCAGGTCGGCGAAGACGGGAGTGATGTCCGCCGTGCGGTTGCCGGGATCGTATTGTTCCATCAGCGCGTCATAGGGCGCGAGGCCGAGCACGTCGGAGCGCAGGGCCGCCTCTTCGCGCACCAGCGCCACCACGCCCTCGAGCGCCGGCTGGAAGCCAGCCCAGTCGTTCTTGGCGCGCAGGTCGCGCCATAGCTGCTCGCAACGCATGCGCGCCGTTGTCTGGTGTTCGACGAATTCGACCGGCAGGCAGGTCAGGTTGGTGTACTGCCGCCGCAGTTCGGTCAGGGCCGCGCGCTGCTCATCGTCCAATGCCTCGGCTTCGGCGGCGGCGATCCAGTCCGATATTTCCGGCGCGGTCGCCCTGGTGTGATACATGCCGGCCAGTGCCGCCATCGCCTCGGCGCGCTTCTCGCCACCGCCAACGGCCATATGGGTCGCTTCATCGGCGCCGAGGATGGCCAGCGCATGCTCAAGCGCTTCGAGCTTGTGGCCGAGGTCGTCGAGTTTGTGAAAGGACATGGCGGCTTCCGTGATTGAGGACGGCGCGAAAAGACACCAACGCAAAAGCCTTGGCAACCCTCAGATCCCATTCAGCAGATGCAGCTTGCGCAGGCGAGGTCGAGCATGAAATGCTGCCGGCGACGCATGCAGGGGGAGCAGAATGATCGGCAACATCCTGGTTGGGCTGGTGGCCTTGATCCATGTCTACATCGTTTATCTCGAGATGGTTCTTTGGGACACGCCGCGCGGGCACAAGACATTCCGCCTGACGCCGGAATTCGCCAGTGCTTCGAAGGTGCTCGCCGCCAATCAGGGCCTCTACAACGGATTTCTCGCCGCCGGCCTGATCTGGGGGCTTTACCTCGGCGCCGGCGGCTTCCAGGTCAAGGTCTTCTTCCTGTTGTGTGTGGCCATTGCCGGTCTCTATGGCGCGGCAACGGTCGGCCGCAAGATCCTTTACATCCAGACCGTGCCGGCGGCGGCCGCCCTGATCGCGGTCTGGCTCGGTTGGTAGCCAGGATGGGCTGGTAAGGAAAAGGACGCCTGCGGATTGGGGTCCCCGAAGGCGCCAGTTGATCCCTTCCTCCTGGAATATTCAGGCAGGATCGCCTCAGCCGTTCGGATAGTTTCCGCCGTCGGCGCCATCGCCCATCAGGAAACCGCTGCCGGTGTTGACCATCAGACGCTGGTCGACGGTGTCGAGCTGGCGCAGCAGGTCATGGTATTGCGCGGCCGGTATCCTGCCGTGATCCGACGCCGCTACCTTCTCGGCGGCCCGACCGATACGGGCGGTGCGCATTTCCAGGCGCTCCGCGACGGCCGGGGTGATGTTGTTGGCTCGCCTGGCATCGACGATGCCCTGATGGACACCCCGAACCTGCTCAATGAGCGCCTCGACACGCGGGCCCGTCAAATCGGTCGGATCAGTCGCATCGAGTGCGCCCTTGTGGTGGCCCGCGGCATAGGCGCCGGCAAGCGGGGCCGCGATCAGAATCGCGGCAAGGGTTGCAGTCTTGAGAGATGCTGAAGTGCTCATGGGGAGGTTCCTCCTGCCGGGAAGGGAGAGCGGCCGCGCCGCTTCGCCTTCCGACTTGTTTGGGTCGTCCAGTTCCGTCGCGTCGCGATGGGAGGCATCGCCGGCGGTTCTCGGCCCTGCGCAGCAAGCTAGGAGCGCTTCCGCGCGAAGTGTAATTAAAAAAAGATAATCTTTTCAGGCCTTGCCGGCCGCCGCTTGCGCCCTAGAGTTGAGCCGACGAACAAATTCGCGTGAGTTCGCGTGATAATGGATCAACGTTCGGTGAGCTTCAGTTCAATGCGGCGGTTCTTGTTACGCGCTTCGTCGGTGTCGGCGGGGTCGAGCGGCTGGAACTCGCCGAAGCCGGCGGCGACGAGCCGGTTGGCCGGCACGCCGTTCTCGATCAGGAACTTGACCACCGAGGTCGAGCGCGCCGTCGACAGCTCCCAATTGTCGCGGTAACGGCCATTGCCGGACAGCGGCTTGTTGTCGGTGTGGCCATCGACGCGCAGCACCCAGTTGATCTCCGGCGGGATCTCTTTCTGCAATTCGATGATGGCATCGGCGAGCTTCTTCATCTCGACCTTGCCGGCGTCGTTGATCACTTCGGAGCCGGTCGGGAACAGCACTTCCGACTGGAACACGAAGCGGTCGCCGACGATGCGGATGTTCTCGCGGTCGGCGAGGATTTCGCGCAGGCGCCCGAAGAAATCGGAGCGGTAGCGGTTCAATTCCTGCACACGCTGCGCCAGCGCCACGTTCAGGCGACGGCCGAGATCGGCGATCTTGGTGTTGGAATCGCGGTCGCGCGTTTCGGAGACGTTGAGGGCATCCTCAAGCGCGCCGATCTGCTTGCGCAAGGCCGCGATCTGCTGGTTGAGGATCTCGACCTGGCTCAGCGCCTGCTGGCTGATCTGGCGCTGGTTGTCGAGTTCACCACCCAACTGCGCGGCACGCTGGTTGGCGGCGTCGCCGGCGCCGGCACCTTGCGCCAGCAACTGTTCGAGCCGGCTCTTTTCCGCCTGCGCCGCCGACAGGGACGCCTGCAGATTGGCGAGCGAATCCTCCTTGTCCTGCGCCGTCGAGCGCTCCAGCGCCAGAAGCTGGGTCAGTTCGTTGATTTGCGAGTTGAGGCGCGACAGTGCCGTGTCCTTGCCGGAGATTTCACGGCCGAGCAGGAACTGCGCCAACACGAAAACGGTGAGCAGGAACATGATGGCGAGCAGCAGCGTCGACAAGGCGTCGACGAAGCCAGGCCAATAGTCGATGCGGCGATCGGTACGCCGGCCCCTGGCAAGCGCCATCCTAGTGCACCCCGGGCTTCTTCAGCGCGTCGGCGATCTTTTCCAGCGTGTTGCGCATCGCCTTCTGCTCGTCGGACTGGGCCTCGACCCAATCGCGCATGATCTGCTGCTCGGAACGCATGTTCTTGACCAGGCCGGAAATGCCGTCGGCGAGATTGGCCATGGCTGTGGCGACGCGCGGATTGGAGCCGCCGCCGTTCTCCTGCATGCTGCGCAGCCGTTCCGACAGGACGCGGATCTCGTCGGAAGATTCGGCCTTGGCCGGGTCGGAAACGACGATGTCGGACGACAGATCGGTGACCGAGGACAGCCAGTTCTCGAGCTCGGTGTAGAAGCGCGTCTGGGCGCGACCGGCCTGCAGGTCGAGGAAGCCGAGCACGAGTGAGCCGGAGAGGCCGAACAGCGAGGACGAAAAGGCGGTGCCCATGCCGGCCAGCGGCGCCGACAGGCCCTGCTTCAGCGAATCGAGCACCGCCGCGGCATCACCCGTGCCGGGATCGAGCGATTCAATCGTCTCGCGGATCGAGCCGATCGTATTCAACAGGCCCCAGAAAGTGCCAAGCAGGCCGAGGAACACCAGAAGGCCAACCAGGTAGCGCGAGGTGTCGCGGCTTTCGTCGAGGCGCGTGGCGATGGAGTCGAGCATTGTGCGCATCGAGGAGGTCGAAAAGGCCACGGACGACGAGCGACCGATCATCGCCTTCATCGGCGCCAGCAGCACCGGTTCGGTGGTTTCGGAGCCGGCGCGGAAGGAGTTGACCCAGCGCACCTCGCGAAACAGCCGCCCGACCTGCGTGAAGGCCAGCAGGATACCGACGACGAGCACGCCGACGATCAGGCCGTTGAGGCCGGGATTGGTGACGAATGCCGTCGTGACCTGGCGGGTCAGGATGGCGGCGATGAAGGCGACGATGGCCAGGAAGATGACCATGGTCAGCAGAAAGACCTGAGGGCTCGACAATTTGTGCGGATCGTAGATGAGCACGTCGGAGCGCCTGCCCATGCCGAAGGATCTGAGAAAAGCCATCCGTGCCCCGTTTCCGATGCCGCTGCCGCCGATCACGTAGTTGGCGACTCTAAACGGAATTGTGACCAAATTGAATGGTGCTTGGCAATATTGCCACAGGTGGCTTTTGGAGCCGGCGCTTCAAAGGCGGTTGATGACCAGGCAATCGGCCATGGCCGCCAGATGCAGGCCGGCGCCGGTGACGACGAAGCCGTGCCACAGGGCGTTGTGGAAGCGCAGCGCCTTCCAGGCGAAGAAAATCACGCCGCAGGAATAGACGACGCCACCGGCGACGATGAGCACGATCGACGTGGTCGGCAGCGTCTCGACAAGCGGTTTGACAACGACGATGCCGCTCCAGCCGATAGCAAGGTAGAAGACGATCGCCAGCCTGTCGAAGCGGCCGGGGAAAAACACCTTGATGGCAATGCCCGTTGCCGCCGCGGCCCAGACCAGAACGATCATCCAGCGCGCCAGCGGCGAGTTTCCCAACTGGGCGAGAAAGGGTGTGTAGGTGGCGGCGATCAACAGATAGATCGCGGCATGATCGAAACGCCGCAAAATCCATTTCGCGGGCGAGGTCACCGGCCACAGATTATAAGTCAGCGACACAGAAAGCACCGTGAGCAGCGAGACGACATAGAAGGCGGCTGCGATGTATTCGCCGGGCCCGACCCGGGAGGCAGCGAGCGCCAGCAGCGCCGAACCGGCCGCTATCGCCAGCACGATCCCGACAGCATGGACGATCCCGTCGGCGATCATCTCGGCGCGCGAATAGTGCCAGCGTCCGATGAACGGGATGTCGATCTGTGGCGGGGTGTCGGTCATCTATCGTCCTGCATCACCCTTAATCTGGGCGACCGACGGACAGTATTTCAAGCTTTGTTTGCGGTTTTACGACTGCGGCGGTTCAGCGCGGCGGGAGCGGCTTTTTCACCGTCTTCAGCAATGCGCGCTGGATGATCTCGTTGCCGGCGACGACCGTGCCGGTGTCCAGCATGTCCTGCCCGCCATCCATGTCGGAGGCGAAGCCGCCCGCCTCGCGGATCAAGAGCAGGCCGGCGGCGATGTCCCAGGCCGACAGGCCGACTTCCCAGAACCCGTCCATGCGTCCGGCGGCGACATAGGCAAGATCGAGCGAGGCGGAGCCCATGCGGCGTACGCCGGAGACCTCGGCCATGACGTTGCGCAGTTCGACCAGGAAATTGCCGTGATGGCCGCGGCCGAGATGCGGCACGCCGCAGCCGATCACCGTGTCGACAAGCTTGGTGCGGCCGGCGACGCGCAGGCGGCGATCATTCATGAAGGCGCCGCCGCCGCGCTCGGTGGTATAGAGCTCATCCATGGCCGGATTGTAGATGACGCCGGCAACGATCTGGCCCTGGCGCTCAAGCGCTATGGAGACGGCGAAAAGCGGAATGCCGTGCAGGAAATTGGTGGTGCCGTCGAGCGGATCGACGATCCAGCGGTGCTGGCTGTCATCGCCAATGACCGTGCCGCGCTCTTCCATCAGGAAACCGTAGCCCGGGCGCGCTTTCGACAATTCGGCAAACACGATGTCCTCGGCCTTGCGGTCGGCCTGGCTGACATAGTCGCCGGGACCCTTCATCGAGACCTGCAGGTTCTGGACCTCGCCGAAGTCGCGCGACAGCGAGCGGCCGGCCTTCATTGCGGCCTGGACCATGACGTTGAGGAGGGCGGAGCGTGCCATAGTGCTTCTTCCTGGTGCGTCGCTTTAAACTCTGTCTCGATACATGCCGGTGACCCAAAACCAGGGCCACCTTTGGGCGACATGCATCAGTCGGCGCGGCGCACGTAAGTGATTTCGTTGGTGTCGACGATGATGCGTTCGCCGGCGCCGATGAAGGGCGGGACCAGGACCCGAATGCCGTTTTCCAGCACAGCCGGCTTGTAGGAGGACGCCGCCGTCTGGCCCTTCACCACGGGATCCGCCTCGGTGATGGTCAACGTCACATAGTCGGGCAGTGAAATGCCGATCGGCCGCTCCTCGTAGAGCTGAACCGTCACCATCATGCCGTCCTGCAGGAACGCGGCGCGGTCGCCGACGAAATCCTTGTTCAGTTCGAGCTGCTCGTAGCTTTGAGTATCCATGAACACCAGCGCGTCTTCCTGCTCGTAGAGGAAGGAAAAATCCTTCAGGTCGAGCCGGATCTGCTCGACCGTCTCGGCCGAACGGAAGCGTTCGTTGAGCTTGGTGCCGTTGATGAGGTTCTTCAGTTCGACCTGGTTATAGGCGCCGCCCTTGCCCGGCTTGACGGTGTTGGTCCTGACCGCCACCCAGAGGCCGCCATCGTGTTCGATGACATAGCCGGGACGGATTTCGTTGCCATTGATCTTGGCCATGATGATGGGATCCGGGATGCTGCCAACGACCAGACCGTTGGTTGGGATGTTCGCCGTGACAAGCGATTTAGGGCTCCAAGACCACAAATCGCCCGGAGAGGCAAGGGAGGACGGGTCGGCTCCGGCCGGCAAGCCGCATCAGGTCTCGATATCGAGGACGTCGCCGACGGTCGTTGCAATGGCTTGCGCGGCCTTCGCCAGGCGGTTGAGGTGAGGAGAGCGCAGTGCCACGACCTGCAATGAAAGGTCCAAATCTCCAGTATCGACAAGCGCGAGGTCGTCGGGAAGTCCGCGCGCGGCGAGCCGCGACGGCATGAGGCCGAGGCCGTGTCCCCGACGTACCCATTCCATCTGCATCGCCGGGTCCTGAATTTCCGCCGCCACAACGAGCCGATGCCGTTCGCCGCCCAAAATGGCGAGGAGTCTCTGACGTGCGTCGCAAGGCTCGGGACTGAGCACCCAAGGCATGGAAGCCCAGGCGGCGTCCGTAAGACGGGATTTGGTAGCGCCGGCCTGCGCTATGACGGCGAGACGTTCGGTGCCGAGCACGTCCGGGCCTTGATGACCGGCGGGTCGTAGAACAATCGCCATGTCGAGTAGGCCGCGCTCGAACTGCTCGATCAGATCCGCGCTCCAGCCGGTCTTGAGCCGCAAGGATATTTTTGGAAACGTCGCAGCCGCGTGAGCTATACCGCCCGCAACGCCCCCGTCGGACAAGCCATGTGCCAAGCCGACACGCAGCACGCCTTGCGGTTCGGCGTCGGTGGCGCAGGCTTTCAGAGCCTCGATGGACGCCAGTATGTCTTTCGCGCGCTCCAACACCTCCAGTCCCGCCGTGGTCAGGCGCGGCGGCTTCTGCCGGCGATCAAGAAGCGTTGTCCCGAGCATATCCTCCAGTCGCTGCACCTGACGGGTGACGGCAGGCTGCGTCAAAGGCAGGCGCCGGGCCACATTCTGAATAGAGCCTTCCTCGGCGAACAGAACGAGCGTGCGCAGTTCCTCCAGCATTCTAGCGGTGCTCCAAGTGCATAATCATTCTGATTATTATGAATTTGAAATCATAAGCAAGGCAAGCGATTTTCCTTTCCAGGGACCTCCAAACGGAAAGAAGACAATGAAGGCAATCGAATTGCAGCACCCGGGCGGCATCGACAATCTCAGGCTGGTCGAGCGGCCGATGCCGGAACCGGGCCGCCAGGAGATGATTATCAAGATCAAGGCCACGGCACTGAATTACCGCGATGTGGAAATCGCCCGTGGCAGTTACCACACTGCCTTTGCGCTGCCATTGGTTCCGCTTTCGGACGGCGTCGGCGAAGTGGTTGCCGTTGGCGCCGAAGTGACCCGCTTCAAGGTCGGCGACCGCGTCTGCGCTACATTCTGGCAGCGTTGGATCGGCGGCAGTTTCGCCATGGCCGAACCCTCCTATCAACGGGGCGGTCCCATCGACGAGTTGCTCAGCGAGTTCGCGAGGCTGGATGAACAGGCGGCCGTCCTTGCGCCAGAGCACCTGAGCGACGTCGAGGCCGCGACCCTGCCTTGCGCCGCCGTGACGGCCTGGCATGCGCTGTTCACCGAAGGCCGGTTGAAACCCGGCGAGACGGTGCTGAGCCTGGGCACAGGCGGTGTCTCGCTGTTTGCGGTGCAGTTTGCCGCCGCCGCCGGCGCACGCGTCATCGTCACGTCAAGCAGCGACGACAAGCTCACGCGCGCAAAAGCGCTTGGCGCCCATGACGGCATCAACTACCGCAGTGACCCGGATTGGGCGTCAGCCGTGCTGGCGCTCACCGGTGGGCGGGGCGCCGATCACATCATCGAAGTCGGCGGGCCGCAAAGCTTCGCCCAGTCGCTGAGGGCTTCGGCGCGGGGTGCCCAGATCAACGTAATCGGCTATCTCGGCGGCAGTGAAGGGGCAGTCAACCCGCTCGACATCTTCCGCCGCCAGGTCCGGGCACGCGGGATACCGGTTGGTTCACGCGAATCCTTCGAGGCGATGAACCGGGCTCTTGCCGTCAACCGGTTGACGCCGGTGATCGACAAGGTCTTGCCGTGGCGTGAGGCAGCCAGCGCCTTCCGCCATCTCGAACACGGCTCGCCCTTCGGCAAAGTCGTCCTGGATCACAAGCAATAAGCGTGCGCGCTGTCCTCAGGGCAGGCGGTTCGCCTTCTGCAGGGCCTGCTTGGTCTGGTCGTCGCTCAGCCCTTGCAGGAAATCGTCCATCTCCTGATCGATGAGGCCGGCGCGGCGGGCGACGATGTACCAGGCGCCGGCGAGCACGAGGTCCGGATCGGTGCCGATGCCTTGCATATAGAGTTTTGCCAGGCGGTTCTGGGCCGCGACGTTGCCGCCTTCGGCGGCCTGCTTCGTCCAGCCGAACGCCGATTTCAGGTCGCGCGCGCCGCCGCGGCCCTCGATCATCCAGGCGGCGAGATCGATCTGCGCGGTGTCATAGTTCTGACGGGCGGCCTGCGCCAGCAGCCGCCGTGCCTGTGCGTCGTCGCGCGGCTTGCCGCCGACGCCATTGGCATAGATCTGAGACATGGCGTATTGCGCATCGGCGAGACCGCTCGCCGCAGCGCGCTCATAATAGGAAACCGCCATGGCCAGGCCGGCGTCGCCGGGATCCTGCTGGACCAGCATCTGCGCGAAATTGAATTGCGCCAGCTGGTTGCCGGCTTCGGCGGCGGCCTGCATCAGGGCATAGGCCCCCTTCGCATCCTTCTTGACGTAGCGGCCGTCGAGCAGCATCAGCGCGTATTGAAACTGCGATTCCGGCACGCCCTGCTCGGCGGCAAGCGCGTACCATTTCGCGGCCTCGGCCGAGTTCAACGGCACACCCAACCCGCGCGACAGGATCTCGGCCATCAGCGTCTGCGCCGCCGGGTCGCCATTCTGCGCACGGACCAGCGCCAGATTGTAGGCGGTCTTGTAGAGCCCGCGCTGGAAGGCACCATAGGCGGCGTCGGCCGGCTTGGCGCCGAAACGATCGGGATTGACGCTGTCGACCGAGGGCAGCGGTGCGGGCTCCGCCGTGGTGGCAGGCTGGGGCAGCTGGTTTTCGATCGGCTTGTCGGTGTGCACGCCGGTTTCAGGCTTGGGCTGCGGCAAGGGTATGGTTTCGGCGGCGGCGGCCTGGATCATCACCGCCGCAAGCAGGGCCTGAAGGGAAAGCCTTGCCAGGGACACGTCAATCCTCGAAGCGCGGCGCTGTTTCGTCGAGCAGCGCATTGGCGCGAGTGATCGCCGCCTTTGGATCGACGCCGTCGGCGAACACGGCGCTGGACAGCGCGACGAACTCGGCGCCGGTGGCGGCCACCGTCTCGACGGAGGCAAGATCGCAACCGGCCTCGACGATGCAGGGGATCTGGATCATCTGCGCCCACCATTGCCCCAATGACAGGTTGCGCGGATGCGGCTCGGGCTTGTTGTCGTAGCCGAAGCGGCCGAAGAAAATGTAATCGGGCCTGGCTTCGCCGAGATCCAGCGCGTCGTCGCGCGTCTTGGCACCGCCGGCGCCGACCATCATCTTCGCCTGGAAATGCTCGATCGTCTCCGCGAGTTCGGCCTTGGAGACCTCGACATGGATGCCGTCGGCCTGGACCCGGCCCGCGATGCGGGTGTCGCCAGCGATGATGACGGCCACGCCCGCGGCCTGCGCGGCCGGCACGACCTGTTCGGCGAATGCCTGGAAGAAGGCCTCGTCCATGCCGTTCTCGGGCAGGATCAGCGAGGCGATGTCGCCGCCGTTGAACGCGGCCGCGATGCGGGTGGCCGGCACGCCGGGCGGCGCGATCAGTACGATGCGGCAGCGGTTGGGGGGCGTTGCGTCATTCATGGTTCTTCGATCCCGGGTTTCGCCTATGCCGGGCGAAGATGGTTGGATTGCGGCATAGAGCAAACTGCCCGCTTTGAACAGGCGGGCAGCCAGGATCGCAATTCTTGACCGGCCGGGTAGCCGGCATGCCGCCTTACTTGATCGGCTGCGGGCTCCCGGCGGACGGTCTCGATTTCCACAATGTCCAGCCGAGGTTCATGCCGGCGGCAGCGATCAGGATGGCGGCGGCGCCGACGACCTGGCTGAAATGCAGCCGATGGCCGAAGGCGGTGACATCGACCAGGATGGCAACGACGGGATAGATGAAGGACAGCGACCCCTGCAGATGCGTCGGCAGCTTCTGGATGGCGCCGTACATCAGGATGTACATCAGGCCGGTGTGGACGATGCCGAGCGTCGCCAGCATGGCCCAACTCCATGGGTCGGCGGGGAGATGCGAGAGATTGGCGAAGGGCGCCAGCATGACCACGCCGACGCAGACCTGGATGAGCGCGATCAGATGCGGCGGCGTGCCCTTGAGCTTCTTGGTGACGATGGCCGCGACGGCCCAGAAGAAGGCGGCGGCCAGGGCCATGAGAATGCCGGAGAAATAGTTCGTGCCGACATCGCCGGAGTCAGGGGCGGCCCCGACGATCAGCACCATGCCGGCGAAGGCGATTGCCAGCCAGGTCAGCTTGGTCAATGTCAGCCGCTCGGCGAACAACAGCGCCCCGAAGCCGACCAGCATGAAGGGCTGCGTGTTGTAGACCGCGGTGGCGATCGAGATGGAGGCGCGTGAGAAGGCGCTGAACAGGAGCAGCCAGTTGATGACGATCGCCGCACCCCCAAGTGCCGCGAGGCCGATGATGCGCAACGACAGCCTGTTGCGCAACAATCCAAGCGAAGCACAGATGACGAGCAGCGTCAGCGCGCCGAACGCGCAGCGCCAGAACACCACATCCATGATCGGCTGGCCGGACATGATGACGAACCATCCGATCGTTCCCAGGATCGCCATTGCGGCCGACATTTCGACCGTGCCACGTACAGTATCGTTCATGATAAGCCTCTGAACCCGTTGAAGCGGCATAATCTCATGCGATGCAGAGGCTTTCCATCTGCAGGAAAAGGAGATATGAGGGCTTTGCCTAATTATCTTAGGATGGCACCTTGAAATCCGCGAGAAAAATAAATGCTGGATGACTTCGACCGAAATCTGCTGGAAATCCTGGTCGGGGATGCGCGGACCTCGCTGAAGGATCTGGCAGCTCAGGTCGGGCTGTCGTCGCCTAGCGTCTCGGAGCGGCTGCGGCGGCTCGAGGAGCGGGGCGTCATCCGGGCGTTCACCGTCGAGATCGATCCGCTGGCGCTCGGCTATACGCTCCAGGCGATCGTGCGGATCAAACCTTTGCCGGGCAAGCTGCACATCGTCCAGAAACTGATCGAGGAGATTGCCGAGTTCGGCGAATGCGACAAGGTGACGGGCGACGACTGTTTCGTCGCCCGGCTGTACGTGCGCTCGATCGGCGACCTCGACGGCATTCTCGACCGTATCGCCGACAAGGCCGAGACCAGCACCGCCATCATCAAGGCACAGCCGATCCGGCGACGGCCGCCGCCACTGGGGTTGCCGTCGGGCTCACAGGCTTGACCCGCGTGACCATGGTGGAAAGGCGCGGCGAGTCCACCAAATGTCAGTCTTCCGCCAGATGGCTGTCCGAGGAGCGAGAAAAACATGGCGCAAAACATTTACGATCAACCGGATTTCTTCGCTGGCTACAGCCAGCTTGGCCGCTCGATCGAAGGCCTGAACGGCGCCGCCGAGTGGCCGGCCCTGCGTGCGATGCTGCCTGACGTGGCAGGCCTCAGGATCGTCGACCTCGGCTGCGGCTTCGGCTGGTTTTGCCGCTGGGCGCACGAGCAAGGGGCGAGGCAAGTCCTTGGGCTTGACCTGTCGGAGAAGATGCTTGCCCGTGCGAGAGCGGCCGGCCCGGACGCCGGCGTCACCTACGAGCGAGCCGACCTCGACCAGCTAAGCCTGCCGCAAGGCGGCTTCGATCTCGCCTACAGTTCGCTCGCCTTGCACTATGTCGAGGATATTGAGCGCCTGTTCAGGACCGTGCACCGGGCCCTGTCGCCCCGCGGCCATTTTGTCTTCTCGACGGAACATCCGATCTACATGGCCCCAACCAATCCGGGCTGGTCGATCGATGGGGAAGGGAAAAGGACCTGGCCTGTCGACCGGTATCTGGTGGAAGGGCCGCGCAAGACCGACTGGCTGGCCAAGGGGGTGGTCAAACATCACCGCACCATCGGCACAACGCTCAACACGCTGATCCGCACGGGTTTCACAATCGAGCATGTCGAGGAATTCCGTCCGACGGACGCGCAGATCGCGGCCAGGCCGGACCTTGCGGAAGAGCTCGAGCGGCCGATGTTCCTGCTGGTTTCGGCGCACCGATAAGCGTTCGAAGCCCGTTGGCCCGATATGTCGCGGCCAGTCGATATTTACGGTCGCCGAGCAGGCGATTCCAGGCTATTCAGACGTTGATCCGCTTTCCCTCCAGACCAGCCCTCCCCATGTCAGGCCTGCTTCTCGATCCGTGGTTCTACGCGGCCGCCGTCCCGGCGGTCATTCTGGTCGGCCTGTCCAAGGGCGGTTTTGGCGGCGCCGTCGGCTTTGTCGGCGTGCCGCTGATGGCGCTGACCATGCCGCCGGTGCAGGCGGCCGCCATCCTGCTGCCGATCCTGTGCCTGATGGACATCGTCTCGGTGTGGACATGGTGGGGCGTCTATAACAGAAAGATGCTGGCCGACATGATGCCGGGCGCCATCATCGGCATCGGGCTTGGCTGGCTGACGGCAGCACTCGTCACCGAGGAAGCGGTGCGGCTCATCGTCGGCGCCGTCGCCATCATCTTCGTCCTGCGCTGGCTTTACCTGCAATTTCGTCATGGTTCCGACCACGCGGCCGCACCCAATCGCGTGGCCGCGGCCATATGGGGCACGGTCGCAGGCTTCACCAGCTTCGTCGCCCATGTCGGCGGCCCGCCCTTCCAAGTCTATGCCTTGCCGATCCGGCTCGACCCCAAGGTGCTGTCGGGCACGGCAGCGATCTTCTTTGCCGCCACCAACGCGCTGAAGCTCATTCCCTATTTCGCGCTCGGCCAATTCGACACCGCCAATCTGACGGCGTCGGCGGTGCTGATGCCGCTGGCGCCGTTGTCGACCATCGCCGGTGCGTGGCTGGTGCGGCGCATGCGGCCGGAGGTTTTTTATCCCTTCACCTATGCGACCGTGGCGGTCGTGGCTGTGAAGCTTCTGTGGGACGGGATTGCCGGCTTGATGTAGACCAGCGCCCTTCAGGTGATCCGCTCTGGTCAGGCGGCGTTGGGCACCATGCGCCGTGTCCGGCCGAGCGCCATTGTGGCGCCGGCGGCAAGAACCACAACCATGCCGGCGAGAATGGCGACGTCGTGCAGGGTCGGCTTCAGCACCATGTCGGTGACGATGACCAGCATCACCGCATAATCGAAGCGCGCCGCCCGCAGGATGCGCTGGCCGTAGGCAAGTGCCGCGGGCGTCACGCCGTCCCTGGCGATCATCGCGCTCATGTGGTCGGCTGTCGGCTTGAAAACGAACATGCCGATGCAGAAGGTCGTGGCGTAGCCGGCAAGGCCGATCAGGATCCAGAGATCGGAGAAGCCGACCCAGAATGAGCACATGATCAAGCCGAAGGCCAATGTCAGCATCGACATCGGCGCGAAGAAGCGGTTGCCCAGCTCGCCGGTGGCGCGCATCGCCTGCAGCGTTCCCTGAATGTTGCCGGCACGATCCGCCAGCGTCGCCAGCACCATCAGCGTGAAGCCGCCACCGACCCAAAGCATCGCCGAAATGATGTGCAGCAATTTGACGATGGAATACCAATCCATGACTTTCTCCCGATGTCCAATGGTTGACGGCGAGGTGGCCATTGCCCGCTCGCCGATCAGATGCCGCAGCGTTTAGCGCCGCGGCTGTTTCCGAACGATGTCGTGGAAAAGCCGGCTGTGTTTCAGACTGCCTAACGAAAGGAGCGACTAATATGATGAACGCACCGCCCGATTTTTCTGCTATGTCGGGAGCGTCGGGGGGCGACATCGTCCGGAAACAGTGCCGATGCTAGTGCCGACGGAAGTCCGGCGGCGACAGCGCTCGCCTGACGATCAACTCATTCCCAGCTTGGGAACAGGCAATTCGGGGGACTAATATGCAAGGGACAGCACGGAATTTCTTCACGCTGGCGATCATCTATGCGCTGTGCGGCATGGCACTCGGCATCCACATGGCCATCAGTGAAGATCACGGCCAGATGCCGACCCACGCCCACACTATGGTGGCGGGCTGGCTGATGTCGGCGGTCTTCGCGTTCTTTTACCACCTGTTTCCGGCTGCCGGGCAAAAGACGCTGGCCCTGGTCCATTTCTGGCTGACGGCAATCAGCGGCATCGGGCTCATGATCGGCCTTTATATACTGCTTGCCGGAAATCCGGGGATCGAGCCGTTGCTGGGGATATCCTCGATCGGCTTCTACGCAGGCATTCTGCTGTTCGCCTTCATTGCGTTGCCGGTGGTGTGGAAAAAAGGCCTGAAGGAAGGTTGAAACCGGGCCTGTGCGGCTGTGCTGTTACGGCACAGGAGCACGGTGTTGGGTTAAAAAATATCAGGGATGTTAAGAGTTCATTAAGCTTTACAGGCGTTTACTATGTCCATCCAGTGATCTGGATTCTTACCGAGTGGTTGGAGCCACTTTGTTTGACGCCTCCCTGTTAAACTCCTGAGAGCCGCCTTATCCGCGGCTCTTTTTTTGTCCGCATTCCGGCGGCATTCCGCGCGGCGGTTCCCCGTTAACCTTCTGTTAAACATATGCTTGCCTTCACCCCGGACGAAGCGCATTTTCAAGCTTCAGTTATATAGCGTCCCGGGTGTATCGGCAGAGAGCCGAATCGGCCGGTTGCGAGTGCAGGGGCATTATCAATGAACGAGCCTTCGAAGGGCATTGCGAAAACCGTGAAGCTGGCGGAGCGCCGGGTTTTTTCGCACTCCTTCAAACCGCTTTACCAGGAAGGCATGGGGCTGGTCGAACAGGCGGCGGAGTATCTCGACGGCAAGGGCCGGGCCGAGGCCAAGAAACTGTCGCGGCTGGCGGCCACGCTCTACGCGGCCGAATCGATGCGACTGACCACCAGGCTGATGCAGGTTGCCTCGTGGCTGCTTTTGCAGCGCGCGGCGAATTCCGGCGAGATGACCCGCGACCAGGTCGCCTCGGAAAAGTCCAAGGTGCGCCTCGATACCGCTTCCGCCCATGACGAAGCGGCCGGCTGGGCCGAACTGCCGAACGATTTCCTCGACCTCGTCAACCGGTCGCTGCGCCTGCAGGCATTGGTGCGCCGCATGGATGAAGAGATCTACGGCGCCGGCGCGGTGGTCGACATGCAGCCCGTGGCCCGCCGGCCCAATCCGGTTTCGGACCAGATCAGCCTGCTCAACACGGCGTTCGCCCGCAATTAAGCGATCCCGCAATCGCTCCCTTGAATTGGCAAGGTTGTTTCTGGTTTGTTCACATTTCGCTGGCATCGCTGTCCACCGGGGGTAAAGTCACCGGATGGGGGACGCGATTCGCATCATCGGTATCGATCCGGGGCTCAGGCGCACCGGCTGGGGCATTGTCGAGAGCCTCGGCAATTCCTTGCGTTTTGTCGCTTCGGGTACCGTGCGCTCCGAGGACAAGGCGGCGCTGGCGACGCGGCTCTGCCAACTGCATGATGGGCTTGCCGAAGTCCTGCATCAGGCCATGCCGCATGAGGCCGCCGTCGAACAGACCTTCGTCAACAAGGACGCCGTTGCGACGCTGAAGCTCGGCCAGGCGCGCGGCATTGCCATGCTGGTCCCGGCGCGGGCGGGCCTCGTCGTCGCCGAATATGCGCCCAATGCGGTGAAGAAGGCGGTGATCGGCGTCGGCCACGGTGACAAGAAGCAGATCCACATGATGGTGAAGGTGCTGCTGCCGAAGGCGATCTTCGACACCGAACACGCCGCCGACGCGCTGGCCATCGCGATTTGCCACGCGCATCACCGGCAGAGTGCGGCCTATCGCCTGGCGGTATTGGCATCATGAGAGGCTGTTGGAGATGATCGGCAAGCTCAAGGGCACACTCGACGAGGTCGACGAAGACCATTGTCTGGTCGATATCCACGGCGTCGGCTATGTCGCTTATTGCTCGACCCGCACGCTGGCGGCACTGCCTTCGCCCGGCGAAGCGGTGGTACTGTTCATCGAGACCTATGTCCGCGAGGACATGCTGCGGCTTTATGGTTTCCAGTCGCAGCTCGAGCGCGAATGGTTTCGGTTGCTGATGAACAACGTGCCGGGTGTCGGCGCCAAGGTGGCGTTGGCCATCCTGTCGACGCTGGCGCCGGCCGACCTCGCCAATGCCATTGCACTGCGCGACATCGCCATGGTTTCCCGCGCCCCTGGCGTCGGCAAGAAGGTGGCCGAGCGCATCGTCACCGAATTGAAGAACAAGGCACCTGCCTATGCGGGCACCGCCACCGGCACCATTGGGCTCAAGCAGGAACTCGGCGAAGGCGTGGCGCCCGCGCCGATCACCGACGCGGTCTCGGCCCTGGTCAATCTCGGCTATTCGCGTGACACCGCCGCCAATGCGGTGTCGGCGGCGCTGAAGACGGCGGGCGAGGGCGCCGATGCGTCGAAACTAATCCGCTTCGGGCTGAGGGAACTGGCGCGGTGATTGCTTGAAAACAAAATTCCAACTACAATATGCTTTGTAAGTAATTTCTCGGAAAGTAAGAAAAATGGGTGCTTACGCAAGCCTGACATCGAAAGGCCAGCTTACCATCCCAAAGGACGTCAGGGATGCGCTGTCGCTCAAGGCGGGTGACATGATCGCCTGGACGGTAGTGGATGGCTACTTGATCGGAACGCCGCGCAATCTCGACTTTGCTGACCTCGCCGGATTCCTGGGAGATCCGCCCGACGGTCCGGCTTCACTCGAGGAAATCGATGCCGCGGTTCGGGACGCTGTTGGACGGCATGTTGTCGGGGACGCGCCGAAGGGCGGGCATGAGGGTGACGCGTGACGTCGATAGGCATCGATACGAACGTTCTGCTTCGAATGGTGCTGAACGATGATGCCGAGCAAAGGGCAAAAGCCTTAGCTTTCGGCAAAGGCCTTAGTGAGGATACCCCAGGCTTTGTCAGCCTGATCGTCCTGGTCGAGTTCAGTTGGTCGCTGATTTCTCGTTACAGGATGTCCAGGGAACAAGTCCTGGCGGCGATCCAAAGACTGCTGAAAATCAGAACGTTGGTTTTCGAGGATTTCGATGCCATTGTGATCGCGCTCGAAAGGTCCAACATGCCGCAGGTTGACTTTGCCGATGCGCTAATCGCCGAGCACAACCGAAATGTGGGCTGTTCCCACACGGTCACTTTCGATCAGCGGGCTGCAAGGTCCATTGCAAGCATGGAATTGCTGGCATGAGCCTTTCCCCCCGCCTCATTGCACCGGAAAAGCGTGGCGAGGACGCCGAGCAGACCTTGCGGCCGCAGACGCTCGACGATTTCGTTGGTCAGGCGGCGGTGCGGGCAAACCTCAAAGTCTTCATCGAGGCCGCCAAGGGCCGCAAGGAGGCGCTCGACCATGTGCTGTTCGTCGGACCGCCGGGGCTAGGCAAGACGACGCTGGCGCAGATCATGGCGCGTGAGCTCGGCGTCAATTTCCGTTCGACCTCCGGGCCGGTCATCGCCAAGGCAGGCGATCTCGCGGCACTGCTGACAAATCTCGAAGAAGGCGATGTGCTGTTCATCGACGAGATCCACAGGCTCAACCCGGCGGTGGAGGAAATCCTCTATCCGGCGATGGAGGATTTCCAGCTCGACCTGATCATCGGCGAGGGACCGGCGGCGCGCTCGGTCAAGATCGACCTCGCGCGCTTCACCCTTGTGGCAGCCACCACGCGGCTGGGCCTGCTCACCAATCCGTTGCGCGACCGCTTCGGCATTCCGGTGCGGCTCAATTTCTACACGGTCGAGGAATTGGAGCAGATCGTGCGGCGCGGCGCTCGCATCCTGCAGATGCCGCTCGGCAATGACGGTGCGCTTGAGATCGCGCGGCGCGCGCGCGGCACGCCGCGCATTGCCG
>NZ_JAPYKP010000012.1:0-74322 GCF_037179725.1 Mesorhizobium sp. Cs1321R2N1
AGGCGCGCTGCTGGCCGCGGCCGCACGCCACCGCGGCCGCATCGGCGTCGTCGTCGGCTATGATGAGCAGCTGTCGCATATCATGCAGGGCGGCTGCGACGCCATTGTTATTCCTTCGCGCTTCGAGCCTTGCGGGCTGACGCAGCTTTATGGCCTGCGCTATGGCTGCGTGCCGGTCGTCGCGCGCACTGGCGGCCTTGCCGACACCATCATCGATGCCAATGAAGCAGCAATGGCCGCGGGCGTGGCGACCGGGTTCCAGTTTGCTCCCAACAATGGCGGCGCGCTGCTGCACGCCATCCGCCGCCTGGTCGATGCCCATGCCAGTCCCGCAAGCTTCGAAACCATCCAGCGCCAAGGCATGAAGACCGATCTGTCGTGGGACCGAAGCGCCGAAAAATACGTCGAACTTTATCGCCTGCTGCTTTCGAAAAGGGTTGTCTGAAGCATGATACGCACCGTCCCCACCAAGCCCTATTCCGACCAGAAGCCCGGTACGTCGGGACTGCGCAAGAAGGTACCAGTGTTCCAGCAGGAGCACTATGCCGAGAACTTCATCCAGTCGATCTTCGACGCGCTCGACGGATTTGCCGGCAAGACCCTGGTGATCGGCGGCGACGGCCGCTACTACAACCGCGAGGTCATCCAGAAGGCCATTGCCATGGCCGCCGCCAACGGTTTCGGCAAGGTGATGGTCGGGCAGGGCGGCATATTGTCGACGCCGGCGGCCTCGCATGTCATCCGAAAATACAAGACCTTCGGCGGCATCATTCTGTCGGCCAGCCACAATCCTGGCGGCCCGCACGAGGATTTCGGCATCAAGTACAATGCGGGCAATGGCGGCCCGGCGCCGGAAAAGCTGACCGACGCCATCTTTGCCAAGACCAAGGCGATTTCGAGCTTCAAGACCGCCGACATCGATCCGATCGACATCGATACGGTCGGGACCGTCAAGGCTGGCGGCATGACCATCGAGATCATCGATCCGGTCACCGACTATGCCGAGCTGATGGAGAGCCTGTTCGATTTCGATGCGCTGCGCAAACTGTTCAAGTCGGGCTTTCGCATGCGCTTCGACGCCATGCATGCGGTGACCGGACCCTACGCCAAGGAAATCCTCGAACACCGCCTCGGCGCACCGAACGGCACCTGCCGCAATTTCAAGCCGCTGCCGGATTTCGGCGGCCATCACCCCGATCCCAACCTTGTTCATGCCAAGCACCTCTATGACGAGATGATGGGACCGGACGCGCCGGATTTCGGCGCCGCCTCCGATGGTGACGGCGACCGCAATCTGATCATCGGCAAGGGCATTTTCGTCACCCCGTCGGATTCGGTCGCCATGCTCGCCGCCAATGCCCGCCTGGCGCCGGGCTACAAGGAAGGTCTGAAGGGCATTGCCCGCTCGATGCCGACCAGCGGTGCGGCCGACCGCGTCGCCCACAAGCTCGGTATCGGCATCTACGAGACGCCTACTGGCTGGAAGTTCTTCGGCAATCTGCTCGACGCCGGCATGGCGACCATCTGCGGCGAGGAAAGTGCCGGCACCGGCTCCAACCATGTCCGCGAAAAGGACGGTCTGTGGGCCGTGCTGCTGTGGCTCAACATCCTGGCCGCGCGCGGCGAAAGCTGCAAACAGATCGTCACCGAACATTGGGCGACCTATGGGCGCAATTACTATTCGCGGCACGACTATGAGGAGGTCGAGACCGACCGCGCCAATGCGCTTGTCGACGAACTCAGGGCCAAGCTAGGCTCGCTGCCGGGCACCAGCGTGCGTGGCCTGAAGATCGCCAAGGCCGACGATTTTGCCTATCACGACCCGGTCGACGGCTCGACCAGCGAGCACCAGGGTATAAGGGTGCTGTTCGAAGGCGGCTCGCGCGTCGTCTTCCGGCTTTCGGGCACCGGCACTTCGGGCGCAACCCTGCGCGTCTATATCGAGCGCTACGAGCCGGACCAGGCGAGGCACGACCTCGACACGCAGGAGGCGCTCGCCGATCTCATCGCCGCCGCCGACGACATTGCCGGGATCAAGAGCCACACCGGCCGCAACAAGCCCAGCGTGATTACTTGAGGGTGGTGGATGAGGCCTTCCCTTCTCCCCTTGTGGGAGAAGGTGGCCGAGCGAAGCTCGGACGGATGAGGGGTGCTCCAGCTTGGCGCAAACCGGCGCCCAGAACACGGGCGCCTCATTCCTTCCAACACCCCTCATCCGGCTCGGCGCTGCGCGCCGAGCCACCCCCGGGGCGAGCCAACGGTTTCGCCCGCCCTTCGGGCCCCACAAGGGGAGAAGGGAAGGCGCGCGCATGACGCCGCTCGGCGCCACCATCACCAGCGAAGGCATCCGCTTCGCCGCATGGTCCTCGTCGGCCCGTCGCCTCTGGGTTTCGATCTTCGACGAGCAGGGAAACCGCGAACTCGATCGGCTGGAGCTGACGCCGGATGGCGACGGCATGCATGCGCTTTTCGTCTCCGGCCTGGCCTTGGGCGCGCGCTATGGCCTGCGAGCCGACGGCGACTATGCACCCGAGCGTGGGCTGTGGTTCGACCCCGACAAGCTGCTGACCGATCCTTACGCCGTCGAGATCGACCGGCCCTACGCCTATCACTGGCGGCTCGCCGCGCGGCGCAATGAGGGCGCCGACACCGCGTCGGTGATGCCCAAGGCCGTGGCCAAGGCCTTGCTCGTGGCCCCACCGATCCTGCCGCCGCTGTTTCGTCCGGGCGGCCTGATCTACGAATTGAATGTCCGCGCCTTCACCAAGCTCCACCCGGATGTGCCCCAAGAACAGCGCGGTACGATCGCCGCACTTGCCCATCCAGCCATCATTGAGCATCTGCAAAGGCTCGGTGTCTCCGCTGTCGAACTGATGCCGGTGACGGCGTCGATCGACGAGCGACATCTGCCGCCGCTGGGCTTAAGCAACGCCTGGGGCTACAATCCCGTGACCTTCATGGCGCTCGACCCACGCCTCGCGCCCGGCGGCCTGACGGAATTGCAGGATACAGTCGCTGCGCTGCGCCGGGCCGGCATCGGCACCATTCTCGACCTCGTCTTCAACCATACCGGCGAAAGCGACAGGCTGGGGCCGACGCTCTCGCTACGCGGCCTCGACAACCAGGCCTACTATCGGCACCGGCCGGATGGCGTGCTGGTCAATGACACAGGCACCGGCAACACGATCGCCTGCGACCATCCGGTGGTGCGGGAAATGGTGCTCGACACACTCCGTCACTTCGTGCGCCAGGCCGGCGTCGACGGCTTCCGTTTCGATCTGGCTCCGGTGCTGGGCCGGATCGATGGTATCTTCGACCCGGAAGCGCCGCTGCTCCGGGCCATCACCCATGATCCGGTGCTTCGCGACCGGGTGCTGATCGCCGAGCCTTGGGATATCGGGGCAAACGGCTATCAACTGGGCAATTTCCGGCCGCCGTTCCTTGAGTGGAACGATCGCTACCGCGACGATGTCAGACGCTTCTGGCGCGGCGATGCCGGCATGGTCGGTGCTCTCGCCACGCGCCTTGCCGGTTCGTCCGACGCGTTCAACGGGGCGGGGGAGCAGGCAAGCCGCAGCGTGAACTTCATCGCCGCCCATGACGGCATGACGCTGGCCGATATCGTCTCCTATGAGCGCAAGCACAACGGGGCCAATGGCGAGCAGAACCGCGACGGCCATAACGAAAACCTGTCCTGGAACAATGGCACCGAAGGCGAGACGGACGACGCGGCGATCACCAAGGCGCGCTTCGACGACCAGTGCGCACTGCTCGCCACGCTGTTCGCCTCGCGCGGCACCATAATGCTGACCGCAGGCGACGAGTTCGGCCGCACCCAGAAGGGCAACAACAACGCCTACGCGCAGGACAACGCCATCACCTGGCTTGACTGGGCAGCCCGCGACCAGGCGCTGGAGCGTTACGCATCCGTGCTCGCGGCACTTCGCCAGGCGGTGCCGGCACTGTCGGATACGCGGTTCCTGACCGGGCAAGCGGTTGACGGTTCCGACATCCCCGATGTCACGTGGCTGACCGAGACGGGCGCTCCGCTCAACGAGAGCGACTGGAACGACTCCAGCCGGCATCGCCTCGTCATGCTGTTGCGCGATGCCGTGGGAGGCCGTCTTGCCGTCATGATCAACGGCGACCGCCGCCAATGCGTCTTCACCTTGCCAGTGCGAGATGGCTTCCATTGGCGCGCGGCAATCAAGACGCAGGCGATCGACCTTCTACGCCCGCTGCCGGGTCGCGGCGTCAACTTCATGATCGAGGGCCGGACCGGAAACGGTGGCGCCGGGAAGGGTTCGTAAATGTCCGACGACAATGCCATGCAGAGGCCCGAATGGTGGCGAGGCTGCGTCATCTATCAGGTCTATCCGCGCTCTTTCCAGGACACCACCGGCGACGGCAGCGGCGATCTCAAGGGCATCACGTCACGGCTCGCTCATATCGCCTCGCTCGGCGTCGACGCTGTCTGGCTGTCGCCCTTCTTCAAGTCGCCGATGGCCGACATGGGCTATGATGTATCCGACTATCGCGACGTCGACCCGATGTTCGGCACGTTGGCGGATTTCGATGCACTGGTTGCCGAAGCGCACAGGCTCGGCCTGAAAGTCGTTATCGATCAGGTGCTGTCGCATTCATCCGACAAGCACGAATGGTTCATCGAAAGCCGCGCCAGCCGCGACAACGCCAAGGCCGACTGGTACGTCTGGGCCGACGCCAGGCCGGACGGCGGCGCGCCCAACAATTGGCTGTCGGTCTTCGGGGGACCATCCTGGGAGTGGGACGCGACCCGCCGCCAATATTACATGCACAATTTCCTCGCCTCGCAGCCGGATCTCAATTTCCACAATCCGGAGGTCCAGGACGCGTTGCTGGACACGGTGCGGTTCTGGCTCGAGCGCGGTGTCGACGGCTTCCGGCTCGACACGGTCAATTACTATGTCCACGACCGCTGGCTGCGCAGCAATCCGCCCTTGGCTTCGAGTGTTGCCGGCACCAATACGGAGACCAGCACCTACCTCTATCAGGAGCATCTGTTCGACAAGACGCAGCCGGAAAACCTCGATTTCCTCAGGCGCTTTCGGGCATTGCTGGACGAGTATGAGGGCCGCGCCGCCGTCGGCGAGATCGGCGATGAAGGCCGCTCCTTGCAGACGCTCGCCGCCTACACCTCCGGCGGCGACAAGCTTCAGATGAGCTACACTTTCGACCTGCTCGGCTCGCAATTCTCCGCAGCGCATGTGCGTGGCTGCGTCGAGGCCTTCGAAAATGCGGTTGCCGATGGCTGGGTCTGCTGGGCGTTTTCCAACCATGACGTGGTGCGCCATGTCAGCCGCTGGACGCGGCCGGGTGGCGATCCCGACCGGGTGGCCAAATTCTCGATCACGCTGTTGAGCAGCTTGCGCGGCTCGATCTGCCTCTATCAGGGCGAGGAGCTCGGCCTTGAGGAGGCGGAGCTTGCCTATGAGGATCTGCGCGACCCAGTCGGCATCCGCTTCTGGCCCGGCGTGAAGGGCAGGGACGGCTGCCGCACGCCGATGGTCTGGGAGACGGGCGCCGACAATGCGGGCTTTTCCACCGCGAAACCCTGGCTGCCTGTGCCGGTAGGCCATCGCGCCCGCGCGGTCGATGTGCAGAACGGCGAGGAGCAATCGGTGCTGTCGGCCTACCGCTCGGCGCTCGTCTTGCGCAAACAGCATCCTGCACTGGTCGGCGGCTCGATCCGCCTTCTCGATACCGAGGGCGACGTGCTCGCCTTCATCCGCGAGGGTGGTGGGGAGAGGCTGCTCTGTGTCTTCAATTTCGCCGGAGAGCCGGCGACTTGGCCGTTGCCTGAGGATATCGGAACTGTCGCGGCTGTCCTGGGCGGCACTGCTTCAGTCGAGGAAAACGCGCTCTCGCTGCCGGCTCTCGGTTGCTTCCTCGGTCGGCTCGACTGATTGGCGCTTCGGTTGTGGCCAAGCGGTCCTACTGAACGAGCACTGCCCGTCCGCAGGTCGCGCCGGTGACGCGCACGTCGGCCTGGCCGACACCGACGCCCAGGGCTGACAGCACATTGTAGAGCAAGTCGTCCACGGGCGCCGTTACAGTGTTGAGCAGGGCCACCACTGCTGGTTTGACCGTTCCGAGCAGGGTGGTCACATCGATCCCGAGACCAAGCAGATTGACCGAAAGCGAGAGGCTGTTGACCAGCGACGTGGTGAGCGATTGCGTGATGTTTCGCGTCGAAACGGTCTTCACCGTCTTGCTGGCGATGTCGGTCGCGTTGAAGGTCAGAGTCTGGGGACTGTTGTTGGTGATCGCGGTCGCGGCCGAACCCATTACCTGGATCAACGGGATGTTGATCAGCAGCAGCTTCAGGCTCACATCCGCGATGTCCGCGTCCGTGAAGGTCTGCGGCTGGCTGAAATCGGCGAAGCCGGAAGGATTGTTGCTGTTGGCCAGGTTCAACTGGGCAATACCGGGGTGCGCGGCGATGGAAACGCTGATGCTGGACGGCCCTGTCGGGCAGGTGATGTCGGTCAACTTGGCCTCGGCATAGGCGACTTCCACATTGAGCGGCAGATTGACGGCCAGCAAGCTGATGCCGCCGGCCAGGCCGGGCGTGCCGATACCGACGGAGGCCGTCAGCTTGATGCGCGTCTGGGCGGTCCGCACGACAGTGCCGATACCATCGACCGCCAGCCAGGGCGAGGATTGCATCGGCTCCCCGATGGCGATGTTGAGCTTGGTGGAAAGCAGCCCCGGTATGGTGGCGCCGAGATCGATCGCGGCCTGGTTGGTGCCGTTTGCAAGTACGGCGGCCGCCGTCAGCATCCCCATGGCGCTGGCGTCCACGCCAAGGCCGGACGGCTGTTGCCCGAGACCCAGGCTGCCGACGGAGCCAAGGTCGACAAGTCCGCTGAGTGGGATCTTGACGGTGCTGGTCGACTTGGAGGCGATGGTCTGCAAGGCGACCTTGGCGGTATTGCCGAGGCCAGGAACATTGGCCATGGCAGTGGCGATCTGGCCGACGGTCGCCTTCGATGCCAGAACGTCGGAATAGGTGCCGGCCGTGATGTTCAGTTGTGTGCCGAGCGCACTGATGAAGGAAAGCACGCTGACATCGGCCGAGATCAGCCCGTTGTAATCCATGACGCTGAGCGAGATGTTGCCGCCGAGAAGTCCGCTCAAAAGTGCGTTGAGGATGCCGCCATTGACGCTAAGCAATCTCGACCCGACCGAGAATGTCGCCTGCGGCGTCATGCTGGCAGTGGCTTGGGTGTCGATGACGGGAGTGGGGATCAGCGAGCTTGCGAAGTAGCGCTGGGGAATTTTCGCCAAAGTCACCCGCGCCGCATTGTAAGGCGTCACGCCCGCCTGGAAGCGCTGGCTGACATTGGCGGTCGACGAGGCATATCGGCCCCGCGTGACCGTCACCACCGTCTTTCCGGCGGCCGCTGGGATGGTCTGGCCCGAAGCTTGAACAACGACACCCGGCATGCCGTTGTCGGTGAGCGTGGTGACGACCGCTGTGTTGACGTTGTTGATGTTCGAGGCGGCGGTGATCGCTGCCAGGTCGACCATCGCCTGGGCTTCCCGGCGCTCGGTATAGATGGAGGCCTCGTCTATCGCCACCGCGGCCAGCGCCAGCGCGACCGGCGCGCTCAATGCGGTCATGACGGCGAAGTTCGCCTTCCTGTCTCCCATCATCGACCGTGCAAGCCGGCCGATGCCCTTGCCCGCCCGCTGCAGCATTCAGATACCTCCGACCCTGATCGTTGACTGACGCTTGATGGTCGTCCTTGGCATGGCTATGCCCGGGAACAGATTCCAGATCGGCAGGTTGCGGGCATCATACGAGATGGACACCACGAACTGGCTTCCGTCGGCCACGCTGTCATTGGCCTGGTAGGTCAGCTTGCTGACGTCCACGAAAGGGTAGCCGCCGGCGTTGTTGGTGAGATAGCTGGCCACGAGCGTTTGCCGCTCGGTCTGGTTCACTCCGGCGATAGCCGTCCGGGCGGCGTCGGCCGCGATTTGCTGGATCGAGTTGGCGGCGCCAAAATAGATGCCGTAGGCAACCATTCCGAGCAAGAGAAGGATGAAAAGCGGCGACAGCAGTGCGAACTCGACCGCTGAAGTTCCCGAATTGTCTGTTCGGAACTGGCGCCTTCGGACCTTGGAAATGAGGTTGTGGACCATGGCACCAGCATGCTCAAGTTCGCATGCAGAAAGCGGAAACTCCGGGTGCAACCAAGGGATGTGCTCGATTGAAAGGTCTTTCTAATTTAGCCGTTTCTTCTGCGATAATGAGGATTGACTTAGGGTCAATCAGTACTCAGTTGAAAAGAGCTTACCTCCTGTCTAGTCTCCTGCCACCAGCCGCCGGAGGGAACCGGCGGCGCGCTCAAAGGAGCCAGACATCGGTTCCGGGGCGTCAACACGCAAAGGCGCGCCGATGGCAGCGCCGACAGGGAGAACTTCATGCTGAAAAACATGCTGAAGGCGACGGTACTCGCCACGACCATGACCTTGGCTGCCGGCACGTTCTTGACGCCAGCCTTTGCCGAGACCGTCTATAACAGGGGCACCGCCGCTGAATCGGAATCGGTCGATCCACACAAGACCTCGACCGTCTATGAAGCCAACGTGCTGCGTGACCTGTTCCAGGGACTGGTCATGCAAGATGAGAAGGCGAACCTCATTCCGGGCGCCGCCGAAAGCTGGACGGTGTCGGATGACGGCACCGTCTACACCTTCAAGCTGCGCAAGGACGGCAAGTGGTCGGATGGCAGCCCGGTGACGGCGGACGACTTCGTCTACGCCTTCCACCGGCTCGAGGATCCGGCGACCGGCGCGGAATACGCCTCGATGCTCTATCCGGTGAAGGGTGCGGAGGACGTCAACACCAAGAAGGGCAAGCCGGAGGACATGGGCGTCAAGGCGATCGACGCCAACACCCTGGAAGTGACTCTGAAGGCACCGACGCCGTACTTCCTGGAGATGCTGACCCATCAGGCGACTTATCCGGTCAGCAAGGCCTCGATTGAAAAGCTCGGCGCCGACTGGATCAAGCCCGGCAATCTGGTTTCGAACGGCGCCTATACGCTGGCCGAATGGGTTCCCAACGACCACATGAAACTGGTCAAGAATCCGAAATTCTGGGACGCCGCGACCGTCAAGTTCGACATCGTCAACTACATTCCGACCGAGGATCGTTCATCGGCTATGAAGCGCTTCGAGGCCGGCGAACTCGATAGCTATGACGATCTGCCGACCGAACAGCTCGCCGACCTCAAGACCAAGTTCGGCGACCAGATCCATGTCGGGCCGTATCTCGGCACCTACTATTATGCGATCAAGACCGACAAGGCGCCGTGGAACAACCCCGAGCTGCGCAACGCCATCTCGATGGCGATCGACCGTGACTTCATCGCTGAAAAGGTCTGGCAGAACTCTATGCTGCCCGGCTATTCAATGGTGCCTCCCGGCATCGAGGGCTACACGCCCGCAATGGCCAAATACGCCGACATGCCGCAGATCGACCGCGAGGACGCGGCCAAGAAAATCCTTGAGAAGCTTGGCTACACGCCCGAGCATCCGCTCAAGATGGAGATCCGCTACAACACCTCGGAAAACCACAAGAACACCGCTGTGGCGATCCAGGAACAGTTGAAGCCGCTTGGCGTCGACGTCACGCTGCTCAACACCGACACCAAGACCCACTACTCCTTCCTCGAGCAGAAGGGCGACTATGACGTGGCGCGTGCCGCCTGGATTGCCGACTACAAGGATCCGGAAACCTTCCTCGGCATCACGCGCAAGGCCAGCGGCAACAACTATTCGAACTACAACAGTCCGCAATACGAAGCGGCAATGGACAAGGCCGCGGCCGCCGGCGGCAAGCCTGAAGAGCGCATGAAGGACCTCTCCGCCGCCGAGCGCATCCTGATCGACGATGTCGGCCAGATCCCGCTCCTCTACTACAGCTACCACGACATCGTTTCCTCGAAGCTGCATGGCTTCGTCGACAATGTGATGGACGTGCATCCGTCACGCTTCGTCAGCAAGGACTGATCCCTGGCCAAGCCGCCGCGCAACTGAATGCGCGGCGGCGCTGGTTTGCCATCGCATCGGCCCGGGAAGCGGAATCGATTTTCGGAAAGTTCGGTGCGAAGATTTGAAGGCTGGAGCGCAATCGTCCGGGTGGACGGGCGTGCTCCAGATCAAGCGGGGCACCGATGCTGCGATACGTATTCCGGCGGCTTTTGACCGCCATCCCGACGCTGTTCGTCATCGTGACGATGGCGTTCTTCCTGATGCGCGTCGCGCCGGGCGGTCCATTCAACCAGGAGCGGGGACTTAGCCCCGAGATCAAGGCCAATCTTGAAGCCCAGTTCGGTCTCAACGATCCGCTCTGGCTGCAATATGTCCACTATCTCGGCAATCTGCTGCGCGGCAATTTCGGCCCGAGCTACAACATGCCGGATTTCACCGTCACCGAACTGTTTGCCAAGGGCCTGCCCATTTCCGTCCAACTCGGTGCCTCGGCGCTGATCCTGGCGCTGCTGCTCGGCAGCGTGCTCGGCACCATTGCCGCGCTCAACCAGAACAAGCTTGGCGACTATACGGTGATTGCGCTGGCGACCGCCGGCAGCACCATCCCCACCTTCGTCATCGCGCCGGTGATCCAGCTCCTGTTCGGGCTGACCTGGAGGCTGTTGCCGATCGGGGGATGGGGCGATGGCGCTTTCATCAACAAGGTAGGTCCGGTGCTGACGCTCGCCTTGCCGCAGATCGCCATCGTCGCCCGCCTGATGCGCGGCTCGATGATCGAGTCGCTGCGATCCCATCATATCCGAACGGCGCGAGCGCTCGGCCTCTCCGACTGGTCGGTGGTGGTCAAGCACGCCTTGCGCGGCGCCATCCTGCCTATCGTCTCCTTCACCGGCCCGGCGGCGGCGGCACTGCTGACCGGCTCGGTCATCGTCGAGACGATCTTCTCCATTCCGGGCGTTGGCCGCTATTTCGTCGATGCCGCGCTCAATCGCGATTACACTTTGGTGATGGGAACGGTGGTGGTGATCGCCATTTTCACCATCGTCTTCAACCTGATCGTCGATGTCATGTACGCGATCGTCGACCCGAGGGTGCGCTATGACTGACATCGCAGCCACCGCTCCCGCCATCGTCGGTCGCTCGCTTTGGGGTGATGCCTGGGCGCGCCTCAAGGCCAACCGCGCCGCCATGTTCAGCCTCTACTACCTCGTTCTGATCGGGGTCGTCAGCGTCTTTGGCCCGTGGTTCGTGCCGCATCAATACACGACCATCTACGCCGACTACGTGCGCATGCCGCCAAGCCTGTCGGCCTACCCGAAACCCGATATGATCGAGACGGCGCTCACCGAAGCGATCAAACGCATGCGCGTCGACATCAAGGAGTGGCACCAGGAGGGCAATAAGGTCTTCGTCACGGTCAAGTCGGCCAAGCCGATCGACGACCGCAACATCCGCTACCTCGACCGTTCCGATGCCTTCGACGACACCAAGATCGAGAGCAAGTCGACCGAAGGCCTCGAAGTGACGATGAGCGCATCGGTCAAGCAGCAGTATTTCCTGTTCGGAACCGACAACACTGGCCGCGATCTCTTGTCGCGCACGCTGATGGCCGGGCGCATCTCGCTTGCCATCGGCCTGCTCGCGGGCATCGTGGCGGTGGTGATTGGTGTGATTTATGGTGCCGCCGCCGGCTTTTCCGGCGGCAAGGTCGACGAGGTGATGATGCGCATCGTCGACGTGCTCTATTCCTTGCCGTTCATCTTCTTCGTCATCATGCTGGTGGTGTTCTTCGGCCGCAACTTCGTGCTGATGTTCCTGGCGGTCGGTGCCGTGCTGTGGCTCGACATGGCGCGCATTGTACGGGGCCAGGCGCTGTCGATCCGCCGGCAGGAATATGTCCAGGCGGCGGAAGCCATGGGCATCGGCCAGCGCGGCATCCTGCTGCGCCATGTCATCCCCAACCTGCTTGGCCCCGTGGTGATCTACATGACGCTGCTGGTGCCGCAGGTCATCATCCTGGAGAGCTTCCTGTCGTTCCTCGGCCTTGGCATCCAGGAGCCGATGACCAGCTGGGGCGTGTTGATCTCGGTTGGCGCCAAGAACATCGGCACCGCCAACTGGCTGCTCCTGTTTCCCGCCTTCTTCCTCGTCTCCACGCTGTTCGCCCTGAACTTCGTCGGCGATGGCCTGCGCGACGCGCTCGACCCAAGGGATCGATAAAGATGGGGAACGCTGACATGGCCACGCCCGAAACGATCCTCAGCGTCAAGGACCTCCGCGTCCGCTTTCGCACGCTCGACGGTGCGGTCGAAGCGGTCAAGGGTATCAACATCCACGTGAATGCGGGCGAAACCGTCGCAGTCGTCGGCGAGTCCGGCTCCGGCAAGAGCCAGACGATGATGGCGGCGATGAGCCTGCTGGCCTCCAATGGCGAGGCGTCGGGCAGTGTCGACTATCGCGGCCGCAACCTTTTGACGCTGAGCAAATCCGAGCTGAACAAGGTCCGCGGCCGCAAGATCAGCATGATCTTCCAGGAGCCGATGACCTCGCTCGATCCGCTCTATTCGATCGGCAACCAGCTGATCGAGCCGATCCGCCGGCATCGGGGCCTGAGCGCCACGGAGGCGCATGATGAGGCGCTCAAGCTGCTGCGGCTCGTCCATATTCCCGATCCGGAACGGCGGATGAAATCTTATCCGCACGAAATGTCCGGCGGCCAGCGCCAGCGCGTGATGATCGCCATGGCGCTCGCCAACGACCCCGACATCCTGATCGCCGACGAGCCGACGACGGCGCTCGACGTGACCATCCAGGCGCAGATCCTGATGCTGCTGGCCGAGTTGCAGCGCAAGCTTGGCATGGCGATCGTCTTCATCACCCACGACCTCGGCATCGTCCGCCGCTTCGCCGACCGGGTCTATGTCATGCGCCAGGGGGAGGTCGTCGAGGAAGGGGAGGCGGAAGCGATCTTCGCCAACCCGCAGCATGCCTACACCAAGATGCTGCTGGCGGCCGAGCCGACGGGAACCAAGGCACCTCCGCCCGCCAATGCGCCCGTGGTGCTCGAGGGCAGGAATGTCGAAGTCACATTCAGGATCGGTGGCGGGTTTTTCGCCGGCGAACCGCTGATGCTGCGGGCTGTCGATCACATCTCGATCCGGTTGCAACGCAACCAGACCATCGGCATCGTCGGCGAATCCGGCTCGGGCAAATCGACGCTCGGCCGCGCCTTGCTGCGGCTTTTGCCGAGCGATGGGCTCATTCGGTTCGGCGATCGCGACATTTCCACTGCCAACCGGCAGCAGATGCGACCGCTGCGGCGCCAGATGCAGCTCGTCTTCCAGGATCCCTTCGGCTCGCTGTCGCCGCGCATGACCGTCGGCCAGGTCATCACCGAAGGGCTGCTGGTGCATGAGCCGAACCTTTCGGGAAAGCAGCGCGACCAGCGCGCGGTCGAGGCCCTGCGCGAAGTCGGTCTCGACCCCAACGCCCGCAACCGCTACCCGCACGAATTTTCCGGCGGACAACGGCAACGCATCGCCATTGCCCGCGCTATGATCCTGAAGCCGAAGATGGTCGTGCTGGACGAGCCCACCTCGGCGCTCGATCGCTCGGTGCAGAAACAGATCGTGGAACTGCTGCGCAAGCTCCAGGCCGACCACGAACTGTCTTACCTGTTCATCAGCCACGATCTCGCGGTGGTGCGCGCCATGGCCGACTACATCATCGTCATGAAGCAGGGCAAGATCGTCGAGGAGGGGCCGACCGAGGCCATCTTCAGCAATCCGCAAGCGCCTTATACACAGACGCTGATGAACGCCGCGATCGACGTCACGCGCTTCCGGTTGAGCGCGTGACAAGTCACTGTAGGTGAGGCCTGTTCGCTCAGCCGGCTGAGCTGGCGCACTTGCGTGCGCGCACGGCGACAACGGCATCCTGCTGTTGCTTCAACCGGTCGATCCTTGCCGTTTCACGGTTGGCGACCGCCATCTTCACGCGCGATCCGCCAGGCAGCCAGCGCGGCACGCTGGTGTTGGCGACCTTGCCGCGGGTGATCGCGGTTTGCGAGATGTCGCTCGCGCTGCTTCCCACGGCGCTGTTGAGCTCGGTGCAGCTCATGCTCTCGTATTTGGCCGGATCGGCCGTCCTGCCGATCGAGGAGCATCCGGCAACAAGAAACGCCGTAGCAAGAAGAACCGGTGCCGATCCTGTCGTTGAGATCAAATTCATGTCCGCGTCCGGTTCGCCGTTTTACCGGCTCCCTCATATTCATCGATCAAACTAGGGGCCGATGCCCATCTCGTCAAAGGTTGAGGGGCCGATACCCAGTGCTCGCGCTCTGCACTGGGTATCGGCCCGTTTATTCAATGTCATCGAAATCTTACGCTGCTTCGGCGTCCAATCCGGTCATGGGGACACAACCACCACCGAGCACCATTTGCGCGACGTCAGTGGCATTCTCATCGACATGGGCCGTCACCAGCACAACTCCTTCGCCGACGCCTCTACGCTCAAACCTTCTGGCGCCCGCGGCCATGGCTCCGAACAACCCGCCGAGGATGCAGCCGCAGCCTATCAGGGCCGTCGCCGACAGGCCGGTCGCAAAAGGATTGATGCCGTGGACAGCAAAAGCGCTCAGGCACGCCAACAGCCCGGCGGTGGCGCCAAGCATGACAGCGGGAGATTTCAGGACACCGATTTCGTCATGGTAGGGCCCGATAATCGCGATCTGTACGCGAGGAACCCCGGCCGCCAAAAGGTTGCCGGCGATCCGGGCTGCTTCGGAATGGGATTCAAAAAGCCTGCTGATTGTTGGCATGGTCATTCAGGGCGCGTCGTGTCCGTCAGCACGTCGGTAACGAAGGATGCGGCGATCAAATCGTCGCCAGCGATCCGGCCTTGACCGTCCTCCATTACGGCCGCGACCTTTTGGAAGGTCTTGATTTCGCCCTCGGTGATCCGCGCGTCGCGCATCCTGCTCCTGAGGTCTGCCACGCGCAGCTGCAAGGCATCGGATCTTGCGTTTTCACGATTCGAGATTGTCGTGGTCATCTACGTCCGCTTCTTTTTTGATGGTCCTCGCGCCCAGCCAACCGAACTCTGGAGGGCGGGCAAACGTTCCAGGGCTGGGCTTCGGTCTGGCGAGGTGCGGGACTTAGGTCTTGCCCCAAGACGTAATGGTCTTGCCGGCCGCGGCGCCCGGAACAGCCGCTGTTTGCCACCGTTTGTCCGCTACGAGATTATGGGAGGAAGCCGATGGAGAAGAGTGTTGGCCAGGCGCGCTGGTTGCTCGCACCGATCTTCGCTGTGGCTATTACCTTCATGGTGGCTGGAGTAGTCCTTAGCTGATTGATCACCAAGTTCCCCTTTGGTGCAGCAACAGGCCCGTCCGGCGTAGGATACGACGAATTGCCTGGGCTCAGGGACCCAAGTTCGCGCAATTTATTTCCGGCGATGACGAGATCTCAGAATTGGCCCGGTTCTCTTTCGCACCTGGTGGCCAGGCTTGATCGAGAGCCGGGCCACCAGTCGGCGATCAGTAGCCGCTGTTTTCCATCACCACCGGGTGATGATGACGGTGATGGGTGGAAACGGAGCCGGTGACAACAACGGTATTCCGATGGTGATGCCGGCGGCCATGGTCGTAGAACGCGATCTGTCCATGGTGACGATGATGAAGGCGCTGGCCCTCCTCATTGATGATCCTGACGTGGCTATGATGTCGATGATGGGTCTCGATGACAACGTCAGTCTGGGCGGCCGATGCCAAAGCTGGGAACCCCAGCGAAAGCGCCAAAGCGCAGATGGCCACTGTTTTCATTGCAATTTCTCCATTGCCTTTGTTAGCCCTTCGTTGGGTACAACTGCTGCTGATCCCTTTGGTTCCGGGCTTCCCGGGACAGCTGGGACGTATGGTAAATCGAAGGGCTGGCTATCGGATCGTGACCAGACCTGGAGAAAAATCGCAATGTTTGGCGACGGACTCTCATGAGTCCTCACCCGGGATGTTCGCGACATCGGCTCTTCTACAATTACGGTTGGTTCTCCCGGGCAGCTACGCTGCCGCATCATCGTCGTCCGCGCGCGCAGGCCAGCGCAACTGCCGCTGTGAGGACCAATCTGTCTCTGTCCCACAAAAGCAGTTTGCTTAGCTATTTCGAGATCCTGTCAGGCTACGGAACATTAGATAAGCCTAATGGTTTTATCTCCACAGCAGGCATCACAGTTTGAGGTCCGCTGAAGATCAGCAGGCAAAGGCTGATCGGCCCGCGTCCTCCGCCAGAGGCGCGGGCTCACCAGGCAACTCACCAGGCAACAGGAGAGAGATCATGAACAATATCATTTGGCTCATCGGAGCGGTGGTCATCGTGATAGCGATATTGAGCTTTTTCGGCCTCCGCTAGGCGGCGTGCACCGTGCCCTTGCGGGTGACGTTGGAGGAGCGAGGCGCATTATTGCCCATGTTCAGCAGCTCGTCCTGCTTTAGAATTTCGATGCCGCGCAAGCCGAGCAGGCGAATGACGCTTTTGTCCTTGAGGCGGGTGAAGATCCGCAACGCAGTTTCGATGGTGAGGCCGAGATAGTCGCCAATATCCAGTCGCGACATCCGCCGCTCAATCTTGCGCAGGCCTCCTGGCGGCCAAGAACCAGGAGGTGTTCTTATGCTCTGGTCAAAGCCTTGAGTGCCAGCGGCAGCAGGCGAGACATATCGGCGGCTGAGGTAATCCGAAAAAGGCGGATACAGTCCGCCGCGCGGCGCCATTCGTTTCAAGGATGTGATTGACTTGTGAAGCGACATCCCAACATTCGCCGTTTTTTAGATGTTGCTTATATAGAGTTAGAAACCGCACCTGATCGCAAACGACGGTCCGGGCACAAAAATAGGGAAGGATAATTTCATGAGCTTCAAAACTGCCTGTTTAGGCGCACTTGCTTTCACGATTGTTGGCGGCGCGGCGCTTGCCGGCGCGCTCGATGAACCCAAGATGATGGCCCCGTTCTTCACAGACGCGAGCATGAAGACGATGAAGCCGGACGCCGATATGAAAAAGGCCTGGGCTGCGATGGCCAAGGCCGATCAGGACAAGATGATGAAGGAATGCAACGACGCGGCGATGAGCAAGCCTCATGCTCAGTTCTGCGAGAAATTGAAGGCACTTGGCGGCTCCAAATAAGCCATCACCTTTGCCAACAACCTTGTGGCGGGTTATGCCCCGCCACCAGGCGCACCGCATCAGGTGAATCCAAAACGGCTTTTTGGACGAAATTGTGCCGCAAAACCCAGCGAGTTTCTGGTTCCCGCTGCATTGTGATCAAACCAATTGTGGGCGTCAGTTCGCTGTTGGAACGGGGCAGCTCACATCGCCTTCCTGGCAATTCAGGTAACCCTCGAAATTCTTGACACGGGATTGCGTCAAGCTGTCCATGCACATCGAGATGAGCATCGGTGCCATGCTTCCTCCAGCCGCCCCCGCAGCCTGGAATTGGCACTCCGCATCGCGAAATTTAACCCAGCCCTGCTGCGCTTGAACGAGAAGCTTCTTGGCATCCGCATCGTCCTTGAGGCGGGTTTCGATCTGCTTGTAGAGCTCGTTTAGCTTCTTGTCCGATTTCTTGAACGAAGCATCGGCGCACTGGTTCATGGTGACCTGATCCTTGGCGTCGGCGCATTTGTCCTTGGCAGAGGCAAAACCCGGCATGGCCAGAACCACGGCGGCAGTCAGAATTGCGGTTTTCATCGATTGTCCTCCTGTTTGCCTGTGGGGGTCATCTCATTCCGTAACGGTTCCGGCGAAGCAGCTGGCCAGCTTTTTTCGATTTTTGCAACGCCACCGCGTGTTCCGCTCGTCGATCGCGTGAGCGATTTTCGCGGCGTTGAGGTGATGCTCCCGCAAGGCCCGCCGCCCACGCACCAGCACTTGAGAGCCCGATCAAATGCTCTCGTCGTTCGCATCTGTGCCGGTGGCACCGAAGCAGTGATCTTGCGATGCCGGTACAAGCAGCAGGCGTCAATGTGCTGACCTTTTCCTTCGAGCCCGCCTTGGGAACGCGGAGTTACGTCGCGAGTTGAAGCAAAGGGTAGATCGTGAGTGAAGCGCGTGGAAGTGCGGACGGAGTCATGGTGACGAAGGTCATAATCCGTCCGCAAGATTGTCCGCCGGTATTGCGGCGAACTCTCCAGCCGAGCTGCGAAAAGTCTTGAGGCTAACAATGTCACGGTCGCTGATTGCGTTTTGGCACCTGCTGAGCGAGAGCATCCGCGGCTTCGTCGACGACAATTGCTTGAGCCACGGGGCGGCGATGGCTTTCTATGCGACCACTTCGCTCGCTCCAATCCTACTGATCGTTGTTGCCATCGCCGGTCTGGGCTTCGGGAACGATGCCGCTCAGGTCGCGTTGTCGGCACAGATTTCAGGCGTCATGGGTCCTCAAAGTGCCGATCTGCTGCAAGCAGCGATCGAAAGCGCCTCCCAGAGAACCGCAGGGACCTTGGCGACCATCTTGGGCTTGATCACTCTGTTTGTCACCGCATCCGGGGTGTTCGGAGAGATGCAGCTTTCACTGAACCAGATGTGGAAAGTGCCACCCACCGGATTTTCCATTTCGCGCTTGGTGCGGGCTCGCGCGGCAAGTCTGGGCTTGGTGGGAGCGCTGGGCTTTCTACTTCTGGTCTCGCTGGTTGCGAGCGCGGCGATATCGGCGCTTGCCCAAGTGATCAACGCTCACCTGCCTTTTGGCGAGTTTATCCTCGCCTCCATAAATACCGTCGTCTCCTTTGTTCTGATCGCACTCATGTTTGCTGCCATCTACAAAGTTCTGCCGGACCGTTCACTCGAATGGCGTGATGTGGGCGTCGGCGCCGTGATCACGGCGCTTTTGTTCACCATCGGAAAGTCGTTGATCGGCTGGTATATTGGCACAAGCACTGTCGCTTCCTCATATGGCGCTGCCGGGGCGCTGCTTGTGGTGCTGCTGTGGGTCTACTACTCATCGGAGGTCTTTCTACTCGGCGCGGAAATTACCCGCGCCTATTCGATCCGGCATGGCAGCCGGGCCGATCTGGCGCAAATCGTCCATTCGCGGACGCCACCGGCAACAGGCATCAAACATGATCGAAAGGTATCGGAAAAAGAGATAGTTGGCTGGATCGTTTTCAGCAGCTTGGTCACAGCCCTGATTTCTATCGCGCCCTATCTCAAGAAGTCGGCTCTTCGCCACGGCAACGATCAAGGCACTGATAAATGATGGCTCGATTCGCAAAGCCATGCTCGGCTCTTGAAAGGGCCGGGTACGCCCGGAGCCTCGCCGATCCGGCTCGTCAGATGTGGAAAACCCGGTACCACTCGACGAACCGGCCTAACTCCTTGATGACAGAGGTGCGGTGGCGGTAGCCGATGCCGCTTGCAGCGCGAAGTGTCGGCGAAGATGTCGGCATGGCGCCGGCCTGCAACGGCAGGATTTCGACGGCGGCGGGGCGTGCGCCCGCTGGCGGGGACGCGCCACGTAGACACATAGCTATTTCTGTCGGGATATCTGTGGGATAGCGCCATCGTCGCAGCGCGTACCCATTGTTGTTTCTGGTCGGAGTGGCAGGATTTGAACCTGCGACCCCCTCGTCCCGAACGAGGTGCGCTACCAGGCTGCGCTACACTCCGTGACCAGACCGCGGGCTTATAGCCGCCACACTTCGTTCCTGCAAGCGGCAATGGCAGCCCTTCTGTCGCATTTCGTCCGCTTTCGTCGGGTAGTGCCGTAAAGCCCGGATTTCCATCCGGGATAAACGCGGCTTAAAGCCTTGTGTGCTAAGCCGCTGCCTCGATAGATCGTGTTTTTGCCGCCTGGAGCTCTGCTGTCTTGCCCCCAAAAATCGTCGCCGAGGCCTGGCCCAACAGCTTCGAATTCGAAACCGCGGCGCTGATCAAGGCATCCGGCTTTCGGGAATATGATGCGCGCTGGTGGTTCGGCCATCCCGGTTCGACGGTGCCGCCGGAACTCAATCTGATCGGCGTCCAGGCGCTTGGCATGGGGCTCGGCACACTGATCCGGCGTCTCGGCGCCGGATCTGACATCGTCACCGGACATGATTTCCGTTCCTATTCGCTTGGCATCAAGCTGGCGTTGGTTTCCGGGCTGATGGCGGCCGGCGCACGGGTGAAGGACATCGGCCTGGCGCTGTCGCCGATGGCCTATTTCGCGCAGTTCGCACTGGAGACGCAGTCGGTGGCCATGGTCACCGCCTCGCACAACGAAAATGGCTGGACCGGCGTCAAGATGGGAGCGGCGCGGCCGCTGACCTTCGGGCCCGAGGAGATGAGCGCGCTGAAGGCGATCGTGCTGGCCGGCGATTTCGACCTTACAGGCGGCGGCTCCTATGATTTCGTCCGAGATTTTCGCGCCACGTATCTCGACGACCTGACCGGGGACAAGCGCATCACACGAAAGCTCAAAGTGGTCGCCGCCTGCGGCAACGGCACTGCCGGAGCCTTTGCCCCGGAAGCCTTGCAGCGCATAGGCTGCGAAGTGGTCCCGCTCGATGTCGAACTCGATCACACCTTTCCGCGCTACAATCCCAATCCGGAGGACATGCGGATGCTGCATGCCATCAGGGACAAGGTGCTGGAGACAGGGGCCGATGTCGGGCTGGGTTTCGATGGCGACGGTGATCGCTGCGGTGTCGTCGACAATGAAGGCAACGAGATCTTTGCCGACAAGGTCGGCGTCATGCTGGCGCGTGACATTTCCAGCCAATATCCGGGTTCGACCTTTGTCGTCGACGTCAAGTCGACCGGATTGTTCAACACCGACACGGTGCTGCACGCCAATGGCGCCGTTACCGACTACTGGAAGACCGGCCATTCCTACATCAAGCGCCGCGTTGCCGAACTCGGCGCGGTCGCCGGCTTCGAAAAGTCAGGCCACTTCTTCTTCAACCCCCCGATCGGGCGCGGCTATGACGACGGGTTGGTCACGGCAATCGCCATCTGCCAGATGCTGGACCGCAACCCGGCCAGTTCGATGGCCGATCTCTACCGTGCGCTGCCGCTGACCTTCGGCACGCCCACCATGTCTCCGCACTGCGCGGACGAGGTGAAGTACGACGTCGTCGAACGGGTGGTCTCCGAATTCCAGGCGATGAAGCGGAACGGCTCCAGTTTCGCGGGCCAGAAGATCGTGGACCTCGTCACCGTCAACGGCGTGCGCATCGTCGCCGAGGACGGCACCTGGGGTCTGGTGCGCGCCTCGTCGAACAAGCCGGAACTGGTCGTGGTCGTCGAAAGCCCGGTCTCGTCCGAGCGTCGCCGGCAGATGTTCGATGCCGTCGACGCCGTGCTGCGCCGCAGCCCGGAAGTCGGCGCCTACAACCAGACCTTCTAGTTCAGCGTTCTGGCGCTTTGGTCGTCAGAACGCTCCAGTCGAACGCCCGCGCCCAGTCGGCAAAGCCGTGCCAGCGCACCTCCGGAAATTCCCTGTGCAAGATGGCGATATCGACGTCGTAGCCGACGCGGTCGAACCATTCGAACATCAGCGCAGCGTCCTCGCTTTGCTGACGAGCAACTGCGATCGGTATTTCCTGATAGCGGATCGGGTGGCCGATGGCGCCGGACAGTATTGCGGCCTGTTCTTCGCCCGACAATTCGTCGCCGGCGAAATCGAAGCGCTTGCCGAACACCCGCTCTCGCCGCTCGGCCAGAGCGGCCACGAAGGCGCCGATATCCGCCAGGGCGACCAGTTGAAGCACCCGCTTGGGCGGCATCGCGAAGGCATGGACGCCTTGGTTGAGCGCACCGATCGACCACGGCGCAACGGCATTCTCCATGAAGGCCACCGGCGCGCTGATCGAATACGGAATGCCGAGCTGCTCGATATACCGCTCGACCAGATATTTGCTTTCGAAATGCGGGATGCCTGTCTTCTTGTCCGCGTCGGCAACGGAGGAATAGATCAGGTGTCCGACGCCGGCGGCCTTCGCAGCATCGGCGGCAAGGATCCCCAGACGGGTCTCCTCCTCGAGGCCGGCTTCATAGCTGTTGCCCATCAGGAACATGGTGTCGACGCCTTCTGCGGCGCTCACGACCGAGCCCGCGTCACCGAGATCGCCGGCTACCACCTCGGCGCCCGCCGACGCCAGTTGCCGCGCGCCCTCGCTGTCCGGTTTGCGCGTCAGTCCCTTGACGTGATGGCCTCTAGCCAACAGGGCACGCGCAACCGCGCCACCTTGCTGGCCCGTGGCGCCGGTCACAAGAACGCTTCGTTTGCTGGTCATTTCGTCTGCTCCTTCTTCTCTGTCTGGCTTGTTTGTCCGGAGCAAAACTAGGCCCTGTCCGATTGATGCATAATTGCCTATAATTGGAAAACTTTGTTCCACTGGTGAGCACAATGATTGATCTCAATGATATCGTCGTGTTTGCTCGCGTCGTCGAAGCCGGCAGCTTCACCGCCGCCGCGCGCCTGCTCGCCATACCCAAGACGACGGTCAGCCGCCGTGTCGCCGCGCTGGAACGCGAGGTCGGCGTGCGCCTGCTGCAGCGCACGACACGCAGCCTCAACCTGACGGATGCCGGGCGCTCCTATTATCAGCAGAGCAGCCAGGGACTGCGGATTATAGAGGAAGCGAATCTGCGTCTCGCGGAGGCGAGGGCAGAACCGTCGGGCACTATCCGCATTTCAGCCCCGGTAGGTTTTGGCAGCCACTTTCTCATCCGCGCCGTGGTCGACTTTCTGGCGTTGTATCCGAAGACCAACGTCGAGCTTCGCCTTACCGACGACAAGCTCAACTTGGTCGAGGACGGTATCGACCTTGCCTTCCGCACAGGCACCCTTCAGGATTCGACGCTGATCGCCCGCAAGCTCGGCGCCACGCGCAGGCTGCTCTGCGCAAGCCCGGACTATCTAACACGATACGGAACGCCGGAAAGTCCGGCGGATCTAGCGCGCCATCGATGCGTCATCGCGGGCCCATCGGCCTCAGCTGCTCATTGGGTTCTGGATGGACCACAAGGCCAGGAGACGGTCGTTGTCGCGGGGCGCTTCGCCGCCAACGAAATGCAGGCGGTGGTTGCGGCCGCGCTCGCGGGCTTCGGCATCGCCCAATTGCCCCAGGCGATGGCCGAAGGACTGATCGATCAGGGGCGCCTGCAGCGCGTTCTCGAGGATTACACGACACCGGCCGGCGGACTGCACGTCCTCTATCCGAGCAGCCGCCACCTTTCGCCCTTGGTAAAGGCCTTTATCGAACTGGCGGCCGGGCGGATTTCCAATCGGGCAGATACCGCTTAAAAGGCGTCTGTGCTACTCAATCGACCTTCAATTCCCGAGCGCGAGACCTGAATGACCGAGCGGATCGTCAGTTTTGTCATGAGCGGCGGCGTCGGTTCTCGGCTATGGCCGCTGTCACGTGAGGACAATCCCAAGCAGTTCCACGATCTGTCGGGCGATGGTTCCATGCTGGCCAAGACTTTGCGCCGCCTGACGGCGAGGGCGGCTGGCGAGACGCCGATCTTCCTGATTGCTTCGGAGCGTCATGCCGACCGTGTCCGTGCCGACTTGGCCGGTCTCGATCTTGCCGGTGGCGGCCCCCTGTTCGAGCCCGCGGGACGCAACACTGCCGCCGCCGTCGCACTGGCGACCCTGCGCACCTTGTCGGAATTCGGCGACAGCCTGGTACTGGTGGTGCCCTCGGACCATGAAATATCGACGGCAGGGCAATTCTGGCAAAGCATCGAAGCGGGATCGCAGGCGGCGCGCGCCGGCCGCCTGGTGGTGTTCGGCATCAGGCCGACCCAGCCGGAAACCGGTTATGGCTATATCGAGGTATCGGCCGAGAAGGGCGGGGTATTCGACGTTTCGCGCTTCGTCGAGAAGCCCGATCTTGCGACGGCCAACGACTATCTCAAGGCGGGAAATTTCTACTGGAATACCGGCATCTTCCTGTTTCGGGCCGGTGTCATGCGCGACGCGTTCGAGGCATTCCAGCCCGATATCTGGCACGCCACCGAAGCGGCCTACAAGGCGGCCACAGCGGACCTGTCCGGCCTTTATATGCCGCTGGAGCTTTACGCGGCGATCCCTTCGAACTCAATCGACTATGCCATCATGGAGCGGGCAAAAGACATAGCCATGGTGCCGGCCGGTTTCCGCTGGAACGATCTCGGCTCCTGGCAATCGCTCCTCGATGTCGGTCCCGCCGACGGCCAGGGCAATGTCGTCGTCGGCGATGTCGTCGCCATTGATTGCGAGAATTCCTATATCCGCAGCGACGGCCGCCTGCTGTCGGCGATCGGCATGAAGGACGTTGCCATCGTTTCGACCGCCGATGCCACTTTCGTTGCTCCGGTCAGTCATAGCCAGCACGTCAAGAAGATCGTCGAGCAACTCGAAAAATCGGGACGGCTGGAAACCAGATTTACGCCCGCGCATGACCGCGTCATCCAAAGCGGCGCCTGGCGGCGACGGGTGCATCACTGGCTGTTCCAGGAGACGTTGCCGTTGTGGTCGACATCAGGCGTCGACGAGCGCCATGGCGGCTTCCACGAGGCGCTGGGTTTCGACGCCAAGCCGCTCATCAAACCCAAGCGCATGCGCACCCAGGCCAGGCAGATCTATGCTTTCGCGGTTGCCAAGGAGCACGGCTGGACCGGCCCGGCCGACCGGCTGATCGCGCATGGCATCGACTTCATGGCGGGGCAGGGCCGCACCGAACGGGGCGGTTGGGTGCGCACGCTGAATGTCGATGGCTCCGTCGCCGACCCGGTCGAGGATGCCTACGATCATTCCTGCATCCTGCTGGCATTGGCGCACGCGCATATGTCGGGCAATCCCGATGCCTTGCGGCTCGGCGAAGAGACCTTCGCCTTCCTCGATGCGCATCTGGAGGACAGCCGCATGACCGGCTTCCTCGAGACATCGGACGCGACGGGCGAGCGGCGCTCCAACCCGCACATGCATCTGCTCGAAGCTTTCCTGGCCTGGCACCAGGCGACCGGCGAGCGCACGCATCTGCGTCGTGCGGCGCGCATCATCGACCTCTTCCGCAGCCATTTCTTCGACCCTGAGAGCTGGACGCTCGGCGAGTATTTCGATGCCGAATGGAAACCGGTCTCCGGAGAGAAGGGGACCTGGACCGAACCCGGCCACCACTTCGAATGGGCATCGCTGCTGGTCGATTTCGCCGGTCGCAGCGGCCAGGCTGAACTAAGCGTCTTTGCCCGAAAACTCTATGCCTCGGCGATCGCCAACGGCCTCAACCGTGCCACCGGCCTTGCCTATGGGGCAGTCTCGCGGCAGGGCCTGCCGCTCGACCTGATATCGCGCAGCTGGCCGCAGGCCGAGGCGCTCAAGGCGGCGATCGCGCTGGATGGCTCGGGCGGTCCTGATCTGAAGCCGGAGATCGAGGCGCGCGTCGGTCGGCTGTTCCGCTGGCACATCGACCCGGCCCCGCTCGGTCTGTGGATCGACCGTATCGATGAGCGCGGCCGCTCGCTGGCATCGGACGTGCCGGCGAGCATCTTCTACCACTTGGTCTGTGCGCTGACCCAGTATCTGGATCGCACTGTGGACAAGTAGACAGGATCAGTACGGACTGGCGACATCCCCCATCTCGACATAAACCGACTTCAGCTGCGAATAGAGCGCCAGCGCCGCCAGCGAGTTCTCGCGGCCGATGCCGGACTGCTTGACGCCGCCGAAGGGGATTTCCACCGGCGTCAGATTGTAGGCGTTGATCCAGCAGGTTCCGGCCTGCAACTCCGCGATGACGCGATGGGCGCGCGGCAGGTCGCGTGTGAAAACGCCCGCGGCAAGGCCGAATTCGGTGTCGTTGGCGCGGTCGATCACCTCGTCCTCACTGTTGAATTTCAGCACGCTCATGACCGGGCCGAAAATCTCCTCGCGGGCGATCCGCATCGTGTCGGTGACGCCGGTGAACACCGTCGGCTCGACGAAGAAGCCGCCCTGGAAGCCCTGCAGAGACGGCACATTGCCGCCGCAGGCCGGCGTCGCCCCATCCTGCTTGCCGGCCGCGATATAGCCGACGACCTTGTCTTGCTGCGCCTTGGAGACCAGTGGCCCCATCTGCGTTTCCGGATCGAGCGGATCGCCGATGCGAATTTTCTTGGTGCGTTCGACCAGCCGCTCGACAAAGTGGTCGTGAATGCCGCTCTGGACGAAGACGCGCGTGCCGTTGGAACAGATCTGGCCGGTCGAATAGAAGTTGCCGAGCATGGCGCCGCCAATGGCATTTTCGAGATCGGCATCGTCGAAGACGATCAGCGGCGACTTGCCGCCGAGTTCCATCGTCGCGTGCTTCATCTTCGAGCCGGCCAGCGAGAGCACCTTGCGCCCGGTCGGCACCGAGCCCGTCACCGAGACCTTGGCGACGACATCATGGCCGACAAGCCCGGCGCCGACATCGCCATAGCCTTGCACGACGTTGAACAGCCCGTCGGGCAGGCCGGCCTCAGAGTAGATCTCGGCCAGCGCCAGTGCCGAAAGCGGCGTGTTTTCCGATGGCTTGAATACCATGGCGTTGCCCATGGCGAGCGCCGGCGCCGATTTCCAGCCGGCGATCTGGATCGGATAATTCCATGCGCCGATGCCGACGCAGACGCCAAGCGCCTCGCGGCGCGTGTAGGCGAAGGGTCCGCCGAGGTCGACCGCTTCGCCGTTGAAGACGGCGACCGCGCCGGCGAAATATTCGAGGCAATCGGCTGCCGAAGGGGCGTCCGCCACCAGCGTCTCCTGGATTGCCTTCCCGGTGTCGAGCGTCTCGATGCGCGCAAGATCGGCGTTGCGGGCGCGCAAAATGTCGGCGGCACGGCGCAGAATGCGGCCACGCTCGACCGGCTTAAGCCGCGCCCAGGCAGGCTGTGCGGCGCGTGCGGCCTCGATGGCGAGTTCCAGCACGTTCGGCGTCGCCGAACGCAGCATGGCGATGGTCTCGCCTGTCGCGGGATAGATCACCGGCAGCGGCGCGCCGCGGTCGTCCTCGATATAGCGTCCGTTGACATAGTGCGAAGCCGTGGGCTGGGCGCGCATGGGAGGTCTCCAAATCATTTCGGCCCTACGCGTCGGCTATTGGGCGGGCGGCTGTCGGGCGGCTCACTCTATCGGCGGATCATGGCCTATCTGTCAGAGGCCTGCCAGCGCGGATTGATCCATGGTTCCTGGTTGGACGGCGCGAGCGGCGTACGGCCAAGGATGTGATCGGACGCCTTCTCTCCGGTCATGATCGATGGCGCATTGAGGTTGCCGTTGGTCACGCGCGGGAAGATCGAGGAGTCGGCGACCCGCAATCCGTCGACGCCGATGACCCGGCATTCCGGATCGACGACGCTCGATTGATCATCGACGCGGCCCATTCGGCAGGTGCCGCAGGGGTGATAGGCGCTTTCGGCGTGGTCGCGAATGAACAGGTCGAGATCGTCATCCGACTGCACATGGCTGCCCGGCGAGAGTTCCTGTCCGCGATAGGCATCGAAGGCCGACTGGCCGAAGATTTCGCGGGTCAGGCGGATGCAGTGGCGGAACTCCGCCCAGTCGTCCGGATGCGACATGTAGTTGAAGCGGATGACCGGCTTCGCTTTTGGGTCCGGCGAGCGCAGCGTCACCGAGCCGCGCGACTTCGAGCGCATCGGCCCGACATGCGCCTGGAACCCGTGCGACTTCGCCGCCGCCTTGCCGTCGTAGCGAACCGCCGCCGGGATGAAGTGGTACTGGATGTCGGGATAGTCGACGCCAGCCTGTGAGCGCACGAAGGCGGCGGCCTCGAAATGATTGGTGGCGCCCAGGCCCGACTTGAAGAACAGCCATTGCGCCCCGATCATCGCCTTGGAGAACGGGTTCAGCACTGAATTCAGCGTGATCGGTCTGGTCGATTCCTGCTGGATATAGAGCTCCAGATGGTCCTGCAGGTTGCCGCCGACGCCGGGCCGGTCTGCCACGACGGCAATGCCGTTTTCGCGCAAATGCCCGGCCGGGCCGATGCCGGACAGCATCAGGATCTTTGGCGAATTGATCGACGATGCCGCGACGATCACTTCGCGTCGCGCCTTAACGACCTGAATCTGTTTGTGAGCTTCGATCTCGACGCCGATGGCGCGTTGATTCTCGATGATCACCCGGCGCGCGAAACCCTTGACCAGACTCACGTTTTTGCGCCTGAGCGCCGGCTTCAGATAGGCTGATGCCGCCGACCAGCGGCGGCCGCCCAGAATGGTCTGCTCCATCGGGCCGAAGCCTTCCTGCTTGGCGCCATTGTAGTCGTGGGTCAGTTCAAACCCTGCCTGGAGGCCCGCTTCGACGAAGGCGCCATAGAGCGGATTGCGGCGCGAGCCGCGCTGCACATGCAGCGGCCCACCATGCCCGCGCCAGCCATCCTCGCCACCGTCCGAATCCTCCATGCGCTTGAAGTAGGGGAGCACGTCAGCAAAACCCCAGCCGGCGGCGCCCTGTTCTGCCCAATGGTCGAAGTCACGGGCGTGGCCGCGCACATAGACCATGCCGTTGATCGAGGACGAGCCGCCGATCACCTTACCGCGCGGCGTCGCCAGCACGCGGCCGCCCAGATGCGGCTCCGGCTCACTGGCGAACCCCCAGTCGTAGAGGCTCATGTTGAGCGGGATCGACAGCGCCGACGGCATCTGGATCAGAGGTCCGAGATCGGTGCCGCCGAATTCGATGACGATGACCGAATGCTTGCCGTCCTCAGACAGGCGATAGGCCATGGCCGAGCCGGCGGAGCCGGAGCCGATGATGACGAAATCCGCTTCAAGCATGGTTCATATGCGCCATAAAATCGGCGAGCGAAACATTGCCGCCGGTAGCCACTACAAGGACGGTCTTTCCCGCCACATCCACTTTGCCGCCGAGCAGTGCCGCCAACGACGCCGCACCCGACGGTTCCAGCACCAGCTTCATCCGCTCGAAAGCGATCCGCATGGCGCGCCGCACCGACTGGTCGTCGACGGTGATGCCGCGGACACCCGCGGTCTTGACCGCGGCGAACGGCGCGTCGCCTGGCCGGCGCGACATCAGCCCGTCGCAGATCGACTTTGGTCCGATCGGCATCGTCTCGATGCTGCCATGCGCCAGCGAGGAACCCATGCCGTTGAACCCTTCGGGCTCGACGCCGATGATCCCGGTCGCCGGCGACAGATAGTGGAAGGCGAGCGAAACGCCGCCGATCAGCCCACCGCCGCCGACCGAGCAGAACAACAGGTCGGCGCTGGCGTCCTTGGCGGACAACTGGTCGAGCGCTTCAAGGCCGGCACCCGCCTGGCCGGCGACGATCTCCGGATCGTCGAAAGGATGCAGCAGGGCCAGATCTTCGGTCTCCGCGATCTCGCGCGCCTTTGCGGCCGCGACTTCCTCGCGAGCCCGATCGCCATGATCGGTCAGTACGAGGCGCGTGCCATAGCCTGCGGTGGCGTCCCGCTTGGCAGCCGGCGCATCGATCGGCATGACAATGGTGACCGGAATGCCGAGCGCCTGGCCGGCCGCGGCCAGCCCTTGCGCGAAATTGCCGGAGGAATAGGCGACGACGCCCTTCTTCGCCTCATCGGACGAAAGCCGCTTCAGCCGCCAATAGGCGCCGCGAACCTTGAAGGATCCGGCCCATTGCAGCGATTCCGGCTTGATGAAGATCCGGGCCGCGCCGGTTTCCCTGGCCAGCGCCGTCGATTCCAGCAGTGGCGTGACCTGCGTCGCCTGGGAGGTGACGGCATAAGCCTGTCTGAGATGGTCGAGGGAGGGGACGAGAAGGTCTGCCATCATTCGCCTCGCGGATACCTTTTGCTCTCTTCGAGATTGTCGAGGTTCATGTGATTGCGCATGTACCGCTCGGACGCCTTCTGCAGCGGCTGGAAATCCCAGGGGTAATAGGCGCCGTTGCGCAGCGCCGGATAGACGACCCAGCGACGTGCCTGGCTCTCGCGCACGGCGGCGTCGAAGCCGGCCATGTCCCAACGCGCCCGCACCTTTTCCATGAATGCCGCCACAAGACCCGCATTGGCCGGGTCGTCGGCCAGATTGTCCCGCTCGAGCGGATCGGCTTCGAGATCGAACAATTGCGGCGGATCGAGTTCGCAATGAACGAATTTGTATCTGCCGTCGCGGATTGCAACCAACGGCGCATAGGAGCCTTCCGCGGCATACTCGATCAATACCGGTGCCGTGCGCTGCCCGCCCTTGGTGAGCGGCAGCAGCGACTGGCCACCGGTCCACGGCGCGATCGCCCCGATATCAATGCCGGCGAGGTCACAAAGCGTTGGTGCCACGTCGAGATTGGAGACGGGCGCCTCGATCAGGCCGGCACGAATGCCCTTGCCGGCAATCATCAATGGCACCCGCGCCGAGCCTTCGAAGAAGCTCATCTTGAACCACAGGCCTCGCTCGCCGAGCATGTCGCCGTGATCCGAACAGAACAGGATGATCGTGTCGTCGAGCATGCGCGTTCGCGTGAGAATGTCCAGGAGCTCGCCGACCTTGTCGTCGACATAGGAGATGTTGGCGAAATAGCCGCGCCGCGAACGACGCACCTGCTCGGGCGTGATCTTGAAAGAGGGATAGTCGCTGGCGTGGTACAGCCGCTGGGAATGCATATCCTGGTCGTCATGCGCGATGTACCCGGTTTCCGGGTCCAGCGCCTGGCAATGCTCATAGAGATCCCAATACTGCTTGCGCGCGACATAGGGATCGTGCGGGTGCGACAGCGAGACGGTGAGGCACCAGGGCCGATGGCCCGCATCGTCCTGTTCGCGTGAAAGCTGATAGAGCTTCTGCGACGCGAGGAACACGACCTCGTCGTCATACTCCATCTGGTTGGTGGTTTCCGCAACGCCGGCGCCGGTCACCGAACCCAGATTGTGATACCACCATTCGATGCGCTCGCCGGGTTTGCGGTAGTCCGGCGTCCAGCCGAAATCCGCCGGATAGATGTCGGTGGTCAGCCGCTCCTCGAAACCGTGCAACTGATCCGGTCCGACGAAATGCATCTTGCCCGACAGGCAGGTATAGTAGCCGGCGGCACGCAGATGATGGGCGAAGGTCGGGATCGACGAGGCGAACTCGGCCGCATTGTCATAGACCCCGGTGCGTGACGGCAACTGGCCGCTCATGAACGACGCACGGCCCGGCGCGCAGAGCGGCGAGGCGGTGTAGTTGTTGGCAAAGCGCGCCGAACGAGGCGCCAGCGCTTTCAGATGGGGCGTGTGCAGGAATTCCGCCGGCCCATCCGGGAAAAAGGTCCCGTTGAGCTGGTCGACCATGACGATCAGGAAATTAGGTCGCTTCGCTGTCACTGTTTGTGCCGTCCGCCAAGTTTGGTTTCGAGATAATCCTCGACCAGCGCGATCGCGGTCGCGGCGTCGGGCACGCCGTCCTTCAGCGCGCGCCTGATGTAGAGCCCGTCGATCATCGCAGCCGTCGTTTCCGCGGCGCGGTCGGCTTCGATCTTGGGCAGGATACCGGTCAATCCGCTCATCAGGTTCGAATGCAGCCGCCGGGCGTAGATTCTGAGCAGCCGGCGAAGCGAGGACGATTGCTGCGCCTCGACATAGAAGGCGAGCCATGCGGCGATGGTCTCCGCCTTGAACTGGATGTCGGAAAAATTGACGGCGACCACGGCCGAGACGCGCTCGCGCGGGGAAGTGGTGGATTGGAGCGCGCGGCGCATGTCGGTGGTCAGTTCAGCCAGGATGTGCCGCATCGTCGCGAACAGCAGCTCATCCTTGGCGCCGAAATAGTGATGGGCAAGAGCCGATGACACACCGGCGCGGCCGGCAATCTCCGACATGGTCACGTCAAGCGAGCCGCGCTGACCGATCGCCGAGATCGTCGCGTCGATGAGCGCCTTACGGCGCAATGGCTCCATTCCGACTTTTGGCATGTCGTTACCGATTTTGTACGTAGATTATTTTTTATTGACGCGTCAATCAATAAAAATATCGACGCTGACGCGACCTGCACCAAGCGATTGTTGCGTTGCGGCCCTTCACGGTTCGGGGAAGAATGTTTATATTTGAACAATAAACGGCGAAGCCTTGGACGAGGCTGGCGCCAAGGATGGAGACCGCCATGACCGCATGCATCGTTGGCTGGGCGCATTCGCGTTTCGGCAAGCTTGAGGGCGAGACGCTCGAAAATCTGATCGTCAAGGTCGCGACGGACGCGCTCGATCATGCCGGCATCGGCCCGGACGAGGTCGACGAGATCGTGCTTGGCCATTTCAACGCCGGCTTTTCGGCGCAGGATTTTACGGCAAGCCTGGTGCTTCAGGCCGATGACCGGCTGCGCTTCAAGCCGGCGACACGGGTCGAGAATGCTTGCGCTACCGGCTCGGCAGCGGTCAGGCAAGGCATCCGGGCCATCGACTCAAACGCTGCCCGGGTCGTTCTGGTGGTCGGCGCCGAGCAGATGACGACCACGCCCGGGCCAGAGATCGGCAAGAACCTGCTCAAGGCGTCCTATCTGCCCGAGGACGGCGACACGCCGGCCGGTTTTGCGGGCGTCTTCGGCAAGATCGCGCAGGCCTATTTCCAGCGCTATGGCGATCAGTCGGATGCGCTCGCCATGATCGCCGCCAAGAACCACAAGAACGGCGTCGACAATCCGTATGCCCAGATGCGCAAGGATTTCGGCTATGACTTCTGCCGGCAGGAGAGCGAAAAGAATCCCTTTGTCGCTGGTCCGCTGAAGCGCACCGACTGTTCGCTGGTTTCCGACGGCGCCGCCGCCCTTATCCTTGCCGACACGGCGACGGCGCTGAAGATGCGCCGCGCCGTCGCCTTCCGTGCCAACGAGCATGTGCAGGATTTCCTGCCGATGTCGAAGCGCGACATCCTGACGTTCGAAGGTTGCGAACAGGCCTGGACCCGTGCACTGAAGAACGCCGGCGTGACACTCGACGATCTCTCCTTCGTCGAAACGCATGACTGCTTCACCATCGCCGAACTGATCGAATATGAGGCGATGGGACTGGCGAAGCCGGGTGAGGGCGCCAAGTTGGCGCTGGATGGCACAACGGCAAAAGACGGCCGCCTGCCGGTCAATCCCTCAGGCGGCCTGAAGGCCAAGGGCCATCCGATCGGCGCCACCGGCGTTTCGATGCATGTCTTGACCGCCATGCAGCTTGTCGGCGAAGCCGGCGACATCCAGGTGCCGGGCGCGAAACTCGGCGGTATCTTCAACATGGGCGGTGCGGCCGTCGCCAACTACGTTTCCATTCTCGACCGGATCAGATAGACCGCCCGCATTACAGCGCCGCGCGCCGTTTGGGGCGCGCAAACGACGCTGTAACACTTTGATTTTGCGGGAGGTGACATGACAAATCCGGTTCTGATCGAGGTTTTGCGCGGCGCCATTGTCGAGAGCGCCCATCGGGGCGCGGTCGCTGTCTTCGATGCCGATGGCAAGCCGGTCCTGGAGATCGGCGACACGTCGAAGCCGGTCTTTCCGCGTTCCGCCGTCAAGGCGATCCAGGCGCTGCCGCTTGTCGAAACGGGTGCCGCCGATGCCTATGGCTTCGGCGACCGCGAACTGGCGCTGGCCTGTGCCTCCCATTCCGGCGAGCCGGCGCATGTCGAATTGGCGCGGTCCATGCTGGCCAGGGCTGGGCTGGACGGGTCGGCGCTCGAATGCGGGACCCATTGGCCTTCGAACCATGACGCGGAGATTGCGCTCGCGCGTGCCGGCGGTTCACCAAATGCGCTGCATAATAATTGTTCCGGCAAGCATTCCGGCTTCCTCTGCACCTGCGTCCATTCAGGCATCGCCCATCGCGGCTATGTGAGGCCGGATCACGCCTTGCAGGAAATGGTGCGCGGTGCCATGCAGGCAGTCACCGGCGCTGTCCACGGCCCCGACGAACGCGCGATCGACGGCTGCTCGATCCCGACCTATGCGGTACCGCTCAGGAGTTTCGCGCTTGGCTTTGCCCGCATGGCCACGGCCCACGGCTTTGGCCCAGCGCGGGCGAAGGCCGCGAAGCGCCTGCTCTCCGCCTGCATGGCGGAGCCGTTCTTCGTCGCGGGCACAGGCCGTGCGGACCTGTTGCTGATGGAAGCCGCTCCCGGGCGAATTTTTGCGAAGGGGGGAGCCGAGGGCGTCCACTGTGCCGCAATTCCGCAACTCGGCCTCGGTATCGCGGTCAAATGCGATGACGGTGCCGGGCGCGCCGGCGACGCAATCGCAGCCGCGGTACTCGCCAGGCTGCTGCGGGCGGATGAAGCCTTGGCGGCGAAGCTGCTCGAACTGGCGAACGTGCCTATCGAAAGCCGGATTGGCGCCAAGGTCGGGGCGCTGAGGCCGACGCCGGCCTTGAATTGAAAGCAGCAATCAGCTGACGCGGTTGCGCTCGGCGGTCAGGTGCGCATAGCCGCTGCTGCCGGTCTGGGTGAGGTCAACTGTCACCGGCTCGCCCCGTTCGACACGCCTCTTCTCTCAGCGGCAACGCTTGCCGAGAAGCCACTCGGCGCCTAAGTTCAGCGAATGAGCAGAGCTTTTACCCGCGAAGAAGACAGCGAAAACGCCATCGCCGGCGTTGGCGAGCGGCCGATCAGCACGCACCGTAACCTGGTGACGGAACGCGGCCTGGCGCAGATCGAGGACAATCTGGCCGATCTGCGCGATATCATGGCGAAAGCGGAGCGGAAAGCCGACCGCGAGCGCATTGCGGTCGTGTCGCGCGACCTGCGCTACTGGACCGCGCGGCGCGAGAGTGCCGAGCTTTCCGTGCCGGAGCCCGGCAGCGATGTTATCCGCTTCGGCATGGGTGTCACGCTGGAAAGTGACGACGGCAAGAAGGTGCACTGGAAGATCGTCGGCGAGGACGAAGCCAATCCAGCCAAGGGCAGCATCTCGCATGTCTCGCCGATGGCGGTCGCCTTGTTTGGCAAGAAGGTCGGCGACGTGGCCAACGTCAACGGCAAGGAGTGGGAGATCGTCAAGCTCTCGGAGAGTTAGTCTTCAAGCTTGACGACATGGTCGCGGAAGAATGCGGCGGCACCCGCTTCGTCGATCTCACCGGCAGCGACGGCCATGACAAATTCGTAAAGCGTGCCGTTGTCGGCCGTCAGGACATGGCCGTTCACGATCAAAAATGCGCCGGCGGCGACGATCGCTGTCCGTTTGTTGCCGTCGACAAAGGCATGATTCCTGGCAATGCCGAAGACATAGGCGGCGGCAAGATCCTCGACTAAAGGATCTCCGTAGTTGGCCTTGTTCTCGGCCCGGGCGAGCGCCGATTCAAGAGCATTTTCATCTCTCAGACCTTGTGCTCCGCCGTGCCTGCGCAATTGCTCGGCATGCATGGCTTCGACTGCGCGCCGGGTCAGGAATTCCCAGCTCATTCCGCGAGCTTCTGAAGCGCGACCTTGTATTTGTTCATGACCTTACGAGCGGCTTCCATCTGCCGCTCGAAACTGTCATCCACCGGCTCAAGGGCAATTCCCTTATCCGTTTCGACGATTTGGAGCTGATCACCGGTCTTCAAATTCAGACGATCGAGCAGGTCCTTCGGCAGGATCACACCCTCCGAATTGCCAATCTTGCGAATTGTGGTGTTCATATGAAAACGTCCTGTTGCAACGCTAATTATAACGCAGCACGCTGGATGTTGCAACAGAAATTATAACGCTATCGACCTGCCGCCAGCAGCCGATCCAGCAGCCGCTCCGCCGCTTCCGGAATAACCGTGCCCGGCGGGAAGATTTCCGCCGCGCCTGCTCGCAGCACCGCGCCGTAATCCTGCGGCGGGATGACGCCGCCGGCCACGATCAGCATGTCGCCGCGGCCGAGCTTCTTCAGCGTGTCGCGCAATTCGGGAATCAGCGTCAGGTGGCCCGCTGCCAGCGATGAGGCGCCGATGACGTGGACGTCATGCTGGATCGCCAGCCTGGCGATCTCTTCCGGCGTCTGGAACATGGCGCCGACGGTGATGTCGAAGCCGAGATCGGCGAAGGCCGTGGCGATCACCTTCTGCCCGCGGTCGTGGCCGTCCTGTCCCATTTTGGCCACGAGAATGCGCGGCTTGCCGCCGTTTTTCTTTTCGAAGGCATCAAGCTTGTCCTGCAGCCGGTTGACCACCGGATTGTCGCCAAGCGCCTTGCGGTAGACACCGGAAATGGTCTGCACCGTGGCCACATGGCGGCCATAAGCCCTTTCCAAGGCGAACGAGATTTCACCGACAGTGGCATTGGCGCGCGCGGCGCGGATGGCGAACTCCAGCAGGTTGTCCTCGCCTTGGGCGGCACGGGTCAGCGCATCGAGCGCGTTTTCGACCGCGGCGACGTCACGCGTGCCTTTCAGCCGTTGCAGCTTCGAGAGTTGCCGGGCCCTGACCTCGGCATTGTCGATCTTCAGCACGTCGACCTCGATATCGGTCCCGGGGCGATGCGCATTGACGCCGACCAGCATCTGCTCGCCGGAATCGATGCGCGCCTGCGTACGCGCCGCGGCTTCCTCGATGCGCAGCTTGGGTATGCCCTTTTCGATCGCCGCCGCCATGCCACCGAGAGCCTCGACCTCCTCGATATGGGCGAGCGCACGCGCCGCCAGGTCATGTGTCAGCCGCTCGAGATAGGCCGAACCGCCCCACGGATCGATGATCCGCGTGGTGCCGGATTCTTTCTGCAGGATGAGTTGCGTGTTGCGGGCGATGCGCGCCGAATGATCGGTCGGCAGCGCCATTGCTTCATCGAAGGAATTGGTGTGCAGCGACTGGGTATGCCCTTGGGTCGCGGCCATCGCTTCGATCATGGTGCGGATGATGTTGTTGTAGGGATCCTGCGCCGTCAGCGACCAGCCGGAGGTCTGGCAATGGGTGCGCAGGGACAGTGACCGTTCGTCCTTCGGCGCGAAATTCTTTTTCATCAGGGTCGCCCACAACAGGCGGGCGGCCCTGAGCTTGGCCACTTCCATGAAGAAGTTCATGCCGATCGCCCAGAAGAAGGAAAGGCGCGGCGCGAAACGGTCGATGTCGAGCCCTGCCGCGACGCCGGCGCGGGCGTATTCGATGCCGTCGGCGATCGTATAGGCGAGCTCCAGGTCGGCGGTCGCGCCGGCCTCCTGCATGTGATAGCCGGAGATCGATATCGAATTGAACTTCGGCATGTTCTTCGAGGTGTAGGAGAAGATGTCCGAGACGATCCGCATCGAGGGCTTCGGCGGATAGATGTAGGTGTTGCGGACCATGAATTCCTTCAGGATGTCGTTCTGAATGGTCCCCGCCAGATCCTTCTGCGCGACGCCTTGTTCTTCCGCCGCCACGATGTAGAGCGCCATGATCGGCAGCACCGCGCCATTCATCGTCATCGACACGGTCATGTCGCCGAGCGGAATGCCGTCGAACAACTGCCGCATGTCGAGGATGGAATCGATGGCCACACCCGCCATGCCGACATCGCCGGCCACGCGCGGATGGTCTGAATCATAGCCGCGATGGGTGGCCAGATCGAAGGCAACCGAAAGACCTTTCTGGCCGGCGGCAAGGTTGCGCCGGTAAAAGGCGTTGGACTCTTCGGCGGTCGAAAAGCCTGCATATTGCCGGATCGTCCAAGGCTGCTGGACATACATGGTCGGGTAGGGGCCGCGCACGAACGGCGCCAGGCCTGGATAGGTATCGAGATGCGGCAATCCTTTGAGGTCGCCCTGGTTGTACAACTGCTTGACGACAAGACCTTCCGGCGTCGTCCGCTGTCCCTTGACCTCGACCGGTGCGCGGCGCGGCGGCACCCAGCCGATCTGACTGAAATCCGGAATCAAGAAGCGGCCCCGATGGATTGCTCGATGCGAACCGGCGACAGTGCCTCGCACAGGACGACACCCTCGGTGAAGGCAGGTCGCCGCTCTGCGTCCAGCGTCTCGACCGGACGCTCGCTTTTCAAGGGATGAAGCGTGGCGCCGACAATGGCCCGCTCGCCTGACTTGAAGGCAATGCCGCGCTGGGCGGCGGCAGTGCGGACGCGCTGCTGGATATGTCCGTCCCGAAGGCTGGACAGCACGCCACCCTCTGCCTCGATCCCCTGCAATTCCGCCCATGCTGCTTCGCAAAGATCTGACGTCAGCGCTTCGACCGCGCCGGAGCCATGGGCGGGATCGGCGACATGATCGACATGGCTTTCTTTGGCCATGATCAGTTGCGCATTACGCGCGACGCGGCGGGCAAAAGCCGTCGGCAGGCCGTGCGCGATCGTATGCGGCAGGATTGAGATCGAATCGGCGCCTCCCGCCGCCGCGGCGAAGCAGCCGATCGTCGTGCGCAGGATGTTGTTTTCGGGGTCCAATGCCGTCATCATGCGAAATGATGTCTCGGCATGGATATTGGCCGTGGAATTGGGGATCGAGCAGGCCTCCTGCACCCGTGCCCACAGCCTGCGCAGGGCCCGCACTTTGGCCGTAGACAGGAACTGGTCCTGGTCGACGCTGAGCGCGAAACCGATATGAGGCGCGGCATAGACGAGCGGCTGCCGCGCCTTCTCGAACATCCTCAGATACGAAACCGCCGAAGCCAGCATGATGCCGAGTTCCTGCGCTTCCGTGGCGCCGGCATTGTGAAAGACGCGACCGTCCGCCTCCAGAAGCACACCGGGGACGCCCATCGAGAAGAAATGCGCCAGCGATTGCGGCATCGATTCCTGCAGCGCCTCGATCGACATGCGCAGTCGTCCGGTGCCGGCGAGGATAGCCGCCGGATCGATGCCGAAGGAAAGGTTGAGCTTTGCCGGATCGGAGCGGCGCTTGCTCAGGAACGCCACCAGCCAGTCGGCCATGGGGCGGCTCCACGGGTGGGTATCGATGCGGATCTGGACCCGGTTGAGGGGTACGCCCTCTAGTACCGTCTCCAGTGCCTGCGCCGTCCTCGGCAGGCCGTAGCCGAACGCGTTCGGAGCACCCTCGAAGACGAGCGACAGTCCCGTCGCGCCCTGCGAGATATCTTCCAGGACCTGGGTCTTGGCGCGATCGACATCGGGGTCGTCGACGCGCTGGCTGACGATCCAGGGCAATTGAGGATTGGCGCGCACGATCGGTTCCGTTCCGGTCGCGCGATCATAGAGCGGCTCGACGCGGATGTTGTCGTCGGTGTGCGAGACCAGCTTTTCCTCAAAGGATGCGCCGGCCAGCGCTTTTTCCGCCAAGGCCAGCCATTGCTGACGCTGCGCATCCGTTGGCTCAACATCCCTGGTCAAGGCTCCGGCGCCCATTCATCGTCCTCGTTCTATGTGGCCGCACCAGCCCGGGCAGCCCAGTCTACGGTCCCCGGACGGTTATCGCAATGCGCATCCAAGGCCTGAATCCCACCACCAGATATTCGATCCACCTGATATAGGTTGGCTTGCGTGGACCGACCATGGACGATTGCCAAACACCATCGAAATTCGCAAGTTCCAAAATCCACTCCTGGCGATTGGTCCGGTTTGGACGATTGGCCCTGATTGGACGATAGCCCTGATTGGATGATTGGCCTCGCTTTGGACAATTGTCATTGTCGCTATGCAACGGCCTCACTATACCTTCGGACAAAGGCTGGCCTTAGACACATCAGTTTGCGGAGAACCGACATATGGCTGACGATACCAGTATTTTCATCGGCGCCAGCCGCAAGCCCGACGACAGCTATCAGCGCGCCGAAAATCTGCTGCTGCAATACGGCAACCGCCACGGCCTGGTGACCGGCGCCACCGGTACCGGCAAGACTGTCAGCTTGCAGATCCTGGCCGAAGGTTTTTCGAATGCCGGCGTGCCGGTATTCTGCGCCGACATCAAGGGCGACCTTTCCGGCATCGCCATGATGGGCACCGCCCAGGATTTTCTTGTCAAGCGGGCAGAACAGGTCAAGCTCGACCCTTACGACTTCCAGGAATTTCCGGTCATCTTCTGGGACCTGTTCGGCGAGCAGGGCCACCCCATCCGCGCGACCATTTCGGAAATGGGACCGCTGCTCCTGTCGCGGCTGATGAACCTGACCGACGCTCAGGAAGGCATCATGAACATCGCCTTCCGCATCGCCGATGAGGAAGGCCTGCTGCTGCTCGACATGAAAGACCTGCAGGCGCTGCTCGCCAACATCGCCGAACGCGCCGAAGAGATCAGCGCCCGTTACGGCAACGTCACCAAGCCATCGGTAGGGGCCATTCAGCGCACGCTGCTGGTGCTGGAGCAGCAAGGCGCGGCGAATTTCTTCGGCGAGCCGGCTTTGCGGATTGCCGACATCATGCGCACCACGCGTGACGGTCGCGGTGCCATCAGCGTGCTCGCCGCCGACAAGCTGATGATGAATCCGCGCCTCTACGCGACGTTCCTGCTTTGGCTGATGTCGGAGCTGTTCGAGGAACTGCCCGAAGTCGGCGACCCCGACAAGCCGAAGCTGGTGTTCTTCTTCGACGAGGCGCACCTCTTATTCGACGAGGCGCCGAAGGTGCTGATCGACCGGGTCGAGCAAGTGGTCCGCCTGATCCGCTCCAAGGGCGTCGGCGTCTATTTCGTCACGCAGAACCCTTTGGATATCCCCGAAAAGGTCCTGGCCCAACTCGGCAACCGCGTGCAGCACGCGCTGCGCGCCTACACGCCGCGCGAGCAGCAGGCGGTGAGGACGGCGGCCGAAACTTTCCGGCCCAATCCGGACTTCGACTGCGCCACCGCCATCACCCAGCTCGCCACCGGCGAGGCGCTGGTTTCGACGCTGGAGGCCAAGGGCATTCCGTCCATGGTCCAGCGCACGCTGATCCGTCCGCCGTCGTCGCGGCTTGGACCCATCACCCCCGCCGAGCGGCAGAAGCTGATCGGGGAAAGCCCGGTCACCGGCCAGTACGACCAGGTCATCGACCGCGAGTCGGCTTTCGAGATGCTGCAGAAGAAGGCCAAGGAGGCGCAGGACGCCGAGGCGCAGGCGCAGCAGGCAGGCACCGGCGGCTCGCGCTGGACCATTCCGGGTTTCGGCAATGACGATCCCGCACCGCAGTCCGGCGGCAGGCGCGCGCCTGCGCCGCGGCCCTCCAACCGCCAGACGGTGGCGGAAGCGGCGATCAAGTCGGTCGTGCGCTCGGTCGGCTCTTCGGTCGGACGTGCGATCGTGCGCGGAATATTGGGCAGCCTGTCGCGGGGGCGGTAGAATCGGGCAGCGGCGTTGCCGCTGTCCGGTGAGCTCAGAAAATCGCGTCCGTCACCGCTTTGACCGGGCCGAGCAGGACCGATCCATCCGGCACGCCGGCGTCGATCGGGATGGCCTTGTGGTTGGCCGACGCCACCATCGGCTGGCGGGCGTCGCTGGTCACGATGACCGGCGTCTTGGAGGGCACGCGGTCGTAAAGGTCGATGATGTCCTGGTTCATCAGGCGCACGCAGCCCGACGACACCGATTTGCCGATCGAGCGCCATTCCGGCGAGCCGTGCAGGCGATAGAGCGTGTCCACATTGCCCTGGAAGAGATAGAGCGCGCGCGCGCCGAGCGGGTTCTTCAAGCCGCCGGGCATGCCGCCATTGTCGGCGCTATACTGCTTCAATTCCGGCTGGCGGGCGACCATCTCATCCGGCGGCGTCCATTTCGGCCATTTCTGCTTCCATTGGACGACGGCGTCGCCCGACCACTCGAAGCCGGCGCGGCCGAGACCGACGCCATAACGGATGGCCTGGCCGCCCGGGCGAACCAGATAGAGGAAATGGCCTGTCGTATCGACGACGATGGTTCCCGGCTTCTGGCCGGTCGGGTCGGGCACGATCTGGCGCAGGAACTGCGGATCGATCCTGTCGACCGGGATGGCCGGCAGATCGAAGCCGCCATCGCTGACCGCCGCGTACATCGACGCATAGTCGGCAAGCGGAGGCTCGACATAGGTTGGTGGCGGCGGCTCGGCCGGCCCGGGGCCGGTGGTGGCGCATGCCGAAACCGCGATCGAGGCGGCGCCCAGGGCTGCGGCGTTGAGGAAGCCGCGACGGCTCAGGCGATAGGATTCGATTTCGGTTATGGACATGGCTGCCTTCTTTAAGACTCAAATCGCAACAAAGCGTCAACACGCCGACGTCCGCTGCGGGTGCCTGACAACACCTGAGGCGATAGGCGGTTCCGATTCTGGCCCGAACGTGGACAAACAAAGGCGAAGCTGTGACTGCGCCGCCACTGTGGCGTTGAGGCCACAGGTCCGCTAGCCACCGGATACGAGGGCCTCCAGCGACGGCAGGATCAGGGCCGGCGGCAAGTCCCGGTATTCCTCCGGCTGGTTGGAGCGGTTGATCCAAACCGTGCGGAAGCCGAATTTGGTGGCGCCCGCAATGTCCCAGCGATTGGAAGACTGGAAGGAGATCGCGCCGGGATAGAGCCGCCAATCCGTGGCGACCATGTCGTAGACCGCCGGATCGGTCTTGAAGCGACGCACCGCATCGACCGAATAGATGTTGTCCAGGACCTGGTCGAGTGCCGCCGACTTGACCGCCGCCTTCAGCATTTCGGGCGAGCCATTGGAGAGGATCGCCAGCCTGGCGCCCGAGGCCTTGAGCGCCTTCAGCACGGCCGGCACTTCGGGATAACAGTCCAGCCTCCAATAGGCCTCCAGCAGCTTTGCCTTGAGACTAGGATCGGCCGAAGGGACCCTGCGCAAGGCGAAGTCCAGCGCCTGTTCCGTCAACTGCCAGAAGTCGGCGTAGGCGCCCATCAACGTGCGCACCCAGGAGTATTCAAGCTGCTTGGCGCGCCAGATTTCGGACAGGAGCTGGCCGTCGGGGCCGATCGCGTCTGCATGGCGGCGCACGGCCGCATGCACGTCGAACAGCGTGCCATAGGCGTCGAAAACATAGGCGGCGTATTGCATGGCAACAGTTTTGAGGCGAGGCGGGACAAGGTGCAAGCCTTGATTGCATCGCACCCGTCGCTGGCCTCAACAAAACTCCCCGATGCTGGTTGACGGCAGCGGCCAAAGCATCATCCAATGTTGTCACACAAGATCGACCGGAACAGGAAAACGCGATGACACTGGCGGCGGCGGCGCAATCCGCGACATGGACTTTCGTCGATGGCGATTGGTACGAAGGCAATGTCGCCATTCTGGGGCCGCGCAGCCACGCCATGTGGCTCGGCACCAGCGTGTTTGACGGGGCTCGCTGGTTCGAGGGCGTGGCGCCCGATCTCGAACTTCATGCCGCACGCGTCAATGCCTCGGCGATCGCGCTCGGCCTCGCGCCAAACATGACGCCCGAGCAGATCGTCGGGCTGACCTGGGACGGATTGAAGAAATTCGACGGCAAGACGGCGGTCTACATCAGGCCGATGTACTGGGCCGAGCATGGCGGCTACATGGGCGTCCCGGCCGATCCCGCCTCGACCCGTTTCTGCCTCTGCCTCTACGAATCGCCGATGATCTCGCCGACCGGCTTTTCCGTGACCGTATCGCCGTTCCGGCGCCCGACCATCGAAACCATGCCGACCAACGCCAAGGCCGGCTGCCTCTATCCCAACAACGGCCGCGCCATCCTCGAGGCCAAGGCGCGCGGCTTCGACAATGCGCTTGTGCTAGACATGCTGGGCAATGTCGCGGAGACCGGAAGCTCGAATATCTTCCTGGTCAAGGACGGCCACGTGCTGACGCCGGCGCCCAACGGAACCTTCCTGTCCGGCATCACCCGCTCGCGCACGATGACGCTGCTCGGCGACTATGGGTTCAGGACGACTGAAAAGACGCTGTCGGTGCGGGATTTCCTCGAAGCCGACGAAATCTTCTCGACCGGCAACCACTCCAAGGTGGTGCCGGTCACCCGCGTCGAGGACCGCGACCTGCAACCCGGCCCGGTGGCCAAGAAGGCACGCGAACTCTATTGGGATTGGGCGCATTCGACGTCAGCTGGCTGAGGTTCGCCTTTTTTGTCGCTGCGCGGTTGCCGCAGGAAAAGCGTGTGACAGTTTTCGGGAACCCGCTTAGAAAGGGAACCGGCGCTTCATTTCCGGAGTTGCTCCAGCTCAATCCCGACCTATCTTACTCCGGTATCCACACCGGATTTTCCACGAGGGAGTACTACCCATGGCTTTCGAATTGCCCGCTCTGCCCTACGACTATGAGGCCCTGCAGCCCTATATGTCGAAAGAGACGCTGGAGTATCACCACGACAAGCATCACAAGGCCTATGTCGACAACGGCAACAAGCTCGCCGCCGAAGCCGGCCTCGGCGATCTTTCGGTCGAAGAGGCGGTCAAGCAGTCGTTCGGCAAGAACGCCGGTCTCTTCAACAATGCCGCCCAGCACTACAACCACATCCATTTCTGGAAATGGATGAAGAAGGGCGGCGGCGGCAACAAGCTGCCTGGCGCGCTGCAGAAGGCTTTCGACAGCGATCTCGGCGGCTACGACAAATTCAAGGCTGATTTCATCGCCGCTGGCACGACGCAGTTCGGTTCGGGATGGGCCTGGGTTTCGGTCAAGGACGGCAAGCTGGCGATCTCGAAGACGCCGAACGGCGAAAACCCGCTGGTTCATGGCGCATCGCCGATCCTCGGTGTCGACGTCTGGGAACACTCCTACTACATCGACTACCGCAACGCCCGGCCGAAATACCTCGAGGCCTTCGTCGACAGCCTGATCAATTGGGATCACGTGCTCGAGCTCTACGAAAAGGCAAATGCCTGATCGATCTTCCGAAAAGGCCCGGCACCCCCGGGCCTTTTCTTTTAAGTCGAAGCCCCATCGCAGCCAGAGTCGTCCAAATTCATGCGGAGAGAAGGGAATATTCCTCCTCCCACACCCGTTAACGTCCTGTCCTGAAATGCCTTCATCACGGAGCCAAATGAATGAGAAAGCTTGTCATCGCCATCTCTATGCTCGCACTCGCCGCGTCGGCGGCCTTTGCCGATCCCGTCCTCGGCCGGCAGGCACTGATGAAGGAACGCGGAAAGATCGTCGGCGGCCTGTCGAAAGTGGTCAAGGGCGAGGAACCCTTTGATGCCGCCGCGGTGCTGACTCAGTTGCAGGCACTGCAGGCAAATGCCGAGAAATTCGATGTAGAGGCCTTGTTCCCGAAGGGCAGCGATACCGGCGACACCACGGCGGCGCCAAAGATCTGGGAGGACATGGCCGGCTTCAAAACGGCCGAAGATAAGTATCTTGCCGACGTCAAGGCCGCGGTCGCGGCTGCTCCGGCCGACCTCGACGCGCTGAAGACGCAGATCGGCACCATCGGCTCGGACTGTGGCACCTGCCACCAGGGCTACAGGGTCAAGAAGGGCTGATCGCCTGATATGGCATGGCTGAAGAAGCTCGTCGGCGCGGCCCTCGTTCTGGGCGTCGCCGGCGCGGCCGCCGGGTGGCTGCTGTCGGCACCTGTCAGGCTTGATGGGGCGGATCTGGCGCAACTCGGCCCAGGCGATGTTGTCCGGGGCAAGCGCATTTTCTATGCCGGCGGCTGCACCTCATGCCATGCGAAGCCTGGGTCGCGGGGCGATGCGCGGCTTCAACTCGTGGGCGGGCTTGAACTCAAGACGCCGTTCGGCACCTTCGTGCCTCCCAATATTTCGCAAGATCCCAATGATGGCATTGGCGCATGGTCGGTCGGGGATCTCGCCAATGCCATGCTGAAGGGTGTTTCGCCCACGGGTGAGCATTTCTATCCGGCCTTTCCCTACGCCTCCTACGCGCGCATGAAGCCGTCTGATGTCGCCGACCTCTATGCTTTCCTGAAGACGCTTCCCGCCGTCGCCGGCAAGGCGCCGGGCAATTCGCTGGCATTCCCGTTCAACATCCGGCGAGGCATTGGCCTATGGAAGCGCCTCTATCTCAGCGATCAGCCTGTCATTCCCCTGCATGATGGCACGCCGGAACTCGTGATGGCAGGCCGCTACCTGGTCGAAGGGCCGGGTCATTGCGGCGAATGCCATACGCCGCGCGACTTGGCTGGCGGCACCAGGAAGGGCCAATGGCTGGCCGGCGCCGTCGCCGCCGAGGGTTCGGGCGTCGTGCCAAACCTTACTTCGGGCGAGGGGGGTATCGGCAGCTGGTCCGCATCCGACATCGCAAACTACCTGGAAACCGGGTTCACGCCGGATTTCGATTCCGTCGGCGGCGCCATGGTCGATGTGCAGCGCAACATGGCCGAGCTGACGGCGGACGACCGCGCGGCGATTGCCGCCTATCTCAAGGCGATACCGCCGCACCCCAACGGCTATCCGGCTCGCAAGAAAAGTACGAAATAGGTCGGGAATCCATAAAGTGGGAAGGGCCCGCATCTGTAGGATGACGAATATGCGCCAAGCCCTGAGTGCATTATGGGCCATTGATAGTCCGTTGCGCGACCGGCTTACCTCTGCGAGATAGTACATCCAGCCCAATCCAGGGACGCTTAACTATGCTCACCGTCTATGGCGAAGGTCGTGGCTTCCGTGTTGTTTGGCTGCTCGAGGAATTAGGATTGGCTTATCGGCTGCGCCCGGTCGATCTGTTCGCAGTCGAGAATGATCGCGGCTTTCTCGCGATCAACCCCGCCGGCTTCATTCCCGCGCTGCAGGACGGCGAGACGATCATGGTAGAATCGATCGCGATTCTTGAGTACCTGCTCGCCCGCCACGGCTCAGATTCGCTTGCCGTCGCCCCGCTCGATCCCGCCTTCGCCTCCTATCTGCAATTTCTTCACTTAGGCGAGGCCGGGCTCGCCGGGCCGATGAACGCCGTCTTAGTCGGTCGCGAACTGGCGCCCGAAGCCGAACGAGATGCCCGGGTTACTTGCTGGGCATTGGAGACCTTCGAGAGCCGGCTGGGGTTGGTTATCCGCCGCCTCGCGGATTGCCCCTATCTCGCCGGCGAGCGGTTCACTGCTGCCGATATCTCGGTGAGCTACGCCCTCCTGCTCGGCCTGCGAACTGGTAACTATGTCCCCGGATCTATCGAGCGGGACTATCTCGCTCGCACGACGGCACGCCCTGCCTACGCCCGAGCAATGGAAAGCTGTCAGGCCACCAAGGCTTGGGCGGCGAGATCACCGGGATTGTAGTGCTCGCCTGGTTGAGCAGTCGCGAAAAGTTCCTCATGGGGGTCTACCAACTAGGGGGCCTCCTCGCCATGGTCCAGCTGGCTTCAATCCGGCTGTGGCTCCACGCTAACGAGTCTACTGCCTAATCTTCGGACTGCAAGTGACGATCGCCGAGGAAATCGAAGCCCGTCTCAAAGAAATGATTGTAGTTGCAGGTCATTTCCTCGCCCGGGGCGATGTCGCGCAAGGCGTAGGTTTCCTCGGGCGACGAGACATCGCAATTCGGCTCGTCGTCATGGTTCATGTAACGGGCGTCGTCGGCTTCGAAGACGATATAGGCCGGATCGCGCCGGTCGGGGTAGGAATAGCGGTCGAGATAGTTCTTTACCGGCCCGGTCTCGCCCTCATAAGTCTCGACGTCGATGATCCGGTCGAACCGGGGGTCGAGCTTCCAGACCAGCGTGCCCTTGGCAATGTGGTTCTTGGCAAACACACCGATGCCCTGGATCGGCGATTTGTCGAGATAGACGTCGACGAGCAGCATAATGGACCCTTGTGCGAATGTGGGCTTCGTGCCCGGGAAAATCGTGCTTGGGTAGCGCGCGACCGTTGCAATTGCGAGCGGAAATCAGCTGGGCGGAATTCAAAAAATATGATCGGCAGACGTGAGTCGCCTGGCTTCAGCGCTGTTGCAAGGCCAGGCGGACACCCAGGGCGCAATAGATGCCGCCGACAACCTTGCCCTGCCATTTCAGCACTGTCGGATTTTGGCGCAGGAAACCGCCCACCCGCCCTGCGCTCACGGCAAACACGACCGTGCTGAAAAGCCCCAGCATGACGAAGATGATCCCCAATACGGCTAACTGAATCATCGCCGATCCGTTTTCGGGCCGCACGAACTGAGGCAGGAAAGCGAGGAAGAAAAGTGCGGTCTTGGGGTTGAGCACCTCGGTCAGGACGGCCTGTCGAAACGCCTTTCCGGCAGAGATCGCGAGCGTGCCGGCGGTCGGATCGGTCGGCGCTTTCTCGATGATGGCGCGAGTGCCGAGGTAAACGAGGTAGGCCGCGCCGATATACTTTACGATGCTGAACAGCGTCGCCGAAGTAGCGATGATCGCCGAGATGCCGACCATCGCCATCACGGTATGAAACACATCGCCGGCCGCGATCCCGGCGCCGGTGGCGATCCCGACCCTGGTTCCCGAACTCGTTGCGCGCGCGATCGTCAACAGTGTGGCCGGACCCGGAATGAAGACAAAACCGAACACAACCGCGATATAGGCTATCAATGTGGACAGATCGATCATCGCGGCGTTCCTCCGTAAGCTATGCCTTGTCCGTTACCTTCAACGTGAAGGCATAAGTATAGGCGATCTCCTCCAGGCGCGAAAACCGGCCGGAGGCACCGGCATGGCCGGAATCCATGTTGATTTTGAACAGCACCGGATTGGCGCCCCTCTTGCGGTCACGCAGCCGCGCCACCCACTTGGCCGGCTCCCAATAGGTGACGCGCGGATCGGTAAGACCGGCGAGCGCCAGGATCGGCGGGTAGTCGAGTGCTGCGACATTGTCGTAGGGCGAATAGGTGGCGATCGTCCGGTAATCGTCGGCCGACGCAATCGGATTGCCCCATTCCGGCCATTCCGGCGGGGTCAGCGGCAGCGTCGCGTCGAGCATGGTGGTAAGCACATCGACGAACGGAACCTCGGCCACGATGCCGCCGAAGCAATCCGGCGCCATGTTGGCGATGGCGCCCATCAGCATGCCGCCGGCCGAGCCGCCCTGCGCAACGATGCGGTCATGCGCGGTATAGCGCTCGGCCACGAGATGGCGGGCGCACGCGATGAAATCGGTGAAGGTGTTCATCTTGTGCGCCCGCTTGCCGTCATCGTACCAGCCATAGCCCTTGTCCTTGCCGCCACGGACATGGGCAATGGCAAAGACGAGGCCGCGGTCGACCAGCGAGAACCAGTTGGTATTGAAGGCGGCCGGAACGGCAATGCCGTAGGAACCATAGCCGTAGAGCAGGCAAGGCGCGGAGCCGTCCAGCGGCGTGTCGCGGTGATGCAGAAGCGAGATCGGCACCAGTTCACCATCGGCCGCGGGCGCCATCAGCCGCCTCGTGACGTATTGATGCGGGTCATGGCCGGACGGCACTTCCTGGGTCTTGAGCAGCACGCGCTCACGGGTGCGCATGTTGTAGTCGAACATCTGCGACGGCGTCGTCATCGACGAGTAGGAAAAGCGCATCATCTCGGTGTCGTATTCCAGGGCCCCTGAAAGGCCGAGCGAGAAGGCTTCCTCATCGAAGAAAATCAGATGCTCTTCGCCGCTGGCACGGTCACGCACGACGATACGCGGCAGGCCTTCCTTGCGCTCGAGCCGGACCATGTGGTCTTTGAAGCCGATCACCGACAGGATCAGCCGGCCCGGTTCATGCGGCACCAGTTCCTGCCAGTTGGCGCGGACCGGATCGCTTGCCGGCGCCGTCATGATCTTGAAGTCCTTGGCACCATCCGCATTGGTCAGGATGAAGAATATGTCGCCGCCTTCCTCAAGTTCATATTGAAGGCCGGTCTCGCGCGCCGAAACCAGCTTGGGTTCGGCAAACGGATCGCTGGCGCTCAACAGGCGGTATTCCGAAGTCTCGTGGTCGTTGATGCCGATCATGATCCATTGATTGTTGCGGGTTCCGTCGACGTCCATGAAGAAGCCGGGGTCGGTTTCCTCGTAGATCAGGCGGTCTCTTTCGGGGTTCTGTCCAAGCGCGTGGAACAGAACCTTGGACGGCCGGTGGTTTGGATCGAGACGCGTGTAGAAGAACCCGTCATTGCCCGCGTCCCAGACGCCCGAACCGCCGGTGGCGGGAATCTGGTCCGCCAGTTCCTTGCCATCGGCAAGGTCGCGCACACGCAGCGTGTAGAATTCGGAACCCTTGTCGTCGAAGGCCCACAGGAGCTTGCGATGATCGGCCGAATGATCGACGCCGCCAAGCCGGAAATAGGCCTTGCCCTCGGCCTCGGCGTCACCGTCGAGCAGGATCTGCTCGGGCCCGCCGTCGCGCGGCATGCGGAAATAGCGCGGCTGCTCGCCGCCGAGCTTGAAGGAAGAGCCATAGGCGTAAGGCCCGTCCTTCATGGGAACGGATGAATCGTCTTCCTTGATGCGGCCCTTCATTTCCTTGAAGAGCTGCTTTTGCAAATCTGACGTGTCGGCCATCAGCTTCGACTGGTAGGCATTTTCGGCTTCGAGTTCGGCGCGGATCCCAGGATCGAGCAAGGAGGGATCCCTGAACATCTCCTGCCAGTTATCCGCCCGCAGCCAGGCATATTCGTCGGTTCGCGTGATGCCGTGATGCGTGTCCGAGACTGGCCTCTTCTCGGGGGAAGGGGCGCTGACGATTGGAAATCGGGAAGTCCTGGTCATTGCGTCTCGCTCTGGAAATATCTTGAATGACGAATGAACACACCGATCAGGGCGGGTTCAAGAGCAGTTGCGTAGAGGTGGTGTGGGCCCATGAGGTGGCCGGGAGGAGGGAAGATGACTATTCGGTCTCGTATTGCTGCGGCCTTCGCCGTTGCTTCGCTAACTCTGGTCTTTGCCGGCCAGTCTCATGCGACCGTATTCGCGGCTTGGCAAGTGGCCAATGTGCCGTTCGGCGACACGCTCAATGTGCGCAAATATCCGTCGGGAACATCCCAGAAACAGGCCGCCTATCCGAACGGGGCCGTCCTGCAGATGACCGGGAGATGCACCGGCGGCATAAACCTGCTCGATATCGCCAATCAACCGGCATGGAAACAGCAGCAGACGGTTCGCTATCGCTGGTGCGAAATCTGGCATGACCCCGCCAGGAACGGCGTCTTCGTCACCGGCTGGGCCTATGGCGGATACATCGCGCCGTTTTGACCGGGGGAATGGCCTGATTGATGGCGGGATGGTTTGGCAACCTATGGTTTCGTGGACAGGTGTGAACAACCAAGCTTGTCGGTGTGGTCGCCAAGCAAACCGGAGCATTGAAACTTGTTTTGTGAGTTATCGCGAATGTAACGATTAGCTGACCCAACGTCAGCCTTTGTCCGTTTGGCGACGGAAATATCGAAAAATTACATGGTGCACGAAAGATTGAAGCTGATCGCGCAATAGTTGACCAACATTCGTAAATATAATGCAGAGAGCGAATTGACTTACTTGACGTGTGGTCGCATTGATGTCCCTGTGACACGAATCGACGCAGCTCTATCTGCGCAAAATTCGTGCAATGCCCTGTTTGTAAAAAGGGGCACAGATCGACGTAACTCTTGTTGGGGCCTGAAGACCATGGATATTGTCGAAACACCTTCCAGAAACAATGATGCGCTGATCGAGCTCACCGCCGATGTGGTGGCAGCCTATGTCAGCAACAATCCCGTGCCGGTCGGCGAACTGCCGAACCTGATATCCGATGTCCACGCCGCTCTCGGGCGTGTGGGCGGAACCGTCGAACAGCCGCCTGCCGACAAGCAGAAGCCGGCTGTCAACCCGAAACGCTCGGTTCATGACGACTACATTGTCTGTCTTGAAGACGGCAAGAAGTTCAAGTCGCTCAAGCGTCACCTGATGACCCACTACGATCTGACGCCCGATCAGTATCGCGAAAAGTGGAACCTGGACCCAAGCTATCCGATGGTTGCCCCGAACTACGCGGCGGCCCGCTCGCAGCTTGCCAAGAAGATGGGCCTTGGCCGCAAGCGCAAAGCGCGGTAGTCGCGGCTTGCCGGATTGGAACTAAAATCAAACGGCGCCTTCGGGCGCCGTTTGATTTTGCGGGCGAGTGCAATTCCAGGAAAAGTGTGAACCGGTTTTCCCGGGAAAAGCGCGTAGCGCTTTCCCTAGGGAGTTGCGTCAAAACAAGGAAGATAAAGGCAGAAGCCTGTCAGGCAGTCTGCGCGAGCGCCATCTCGGCATCGCGTTTGATGCGCTTGACCATCGAGCGAAGGCCGTTGGCGCGCTGAGGTGACAGGTGTTCGTCGAGGCCGAGTGCCTTCAGCGTCGCTTCAGCGTCGGCTTTCTGGATTTCGCTGGCCGTCTTTCCGGAAAACAGCGCCAGCATGATCGCGACCAGTCCGCGCACGATATGAGCGTCCGAATCGCCCGTGAAGCTGATGACGGGATCGGCGCCCGGACCCCGTTCGGTGGTCAGCCAGACCTGGCTGACGCAACCTGGCACCTTGTTGGCGGCGTTGCGTTCCGCATCGGGGAAGGGAGGCAGCGCTTCGCCAAGTTCGATGACGTAACGATAGCGGTCCTCCCATTCCTCGAGGAACGAGAAGTCGTCTCGGATTGTCTGGATCGTGGTCGTCATGACCCGGATATAGTCACGCGATGGCGCCGCGTCACGGAAAAACAAGAACACCGCGGACGTCGAGAGGGCAGACGGTCCGCGGTGCGCCGTCGAGACGGCCTAATTCTTTATCGGCAGGTTGACCGTTTGGGGCAGGACGATTTGTTCCGGCACGCTGCCCGTCATTGTCGAGATGTCGGGGCCGGCGGACTTGTCGTCCAGCATGGCGGCCGCGATCTTGGCGGTCTCCTTGGCGCGTGCGGTGATGGTGTGCATCGCCGATTTGCCGGTTTCGCAGACATCGGGCTTGCGTTCGCAAATCCCGGCGATGTCGCCGACGGCGTCTCGCGCCGCGAACAGGGCCTGGATCGGCCCGACGCTTTGCTGGCCCGTTTCATCGGACCCGACACCCAGCGGCAGCGCCAGCAGCACCAGTGAAAACCAGAAAGCCATTCTTATCAGGAAGAACATGCCTTGCCTCTCGTCGTGACCGGATCATGCATCATATGGCACGACCTCTTTTATGGGCAGAATGTTGGCACACAGGCACAAAGGACGGCTTGCATGATCGCCGAGAATTTTCCTCAAATTTTAGGCAAATTCGAAACGAAGCGTTTTGTTTTCGATTTGTTTCATATCGGGACGGTTCTCGTTACCATCCGATAACCATCTATCCAGTTGTTTCTACCGGATTTTTCCTAAATGGAGGCGATCCCGTTCCTGCCTCTGGGCCGCTGATGACGGGCGTTCGCGAATAACCCTCCGTTTACTATGGCTGCATTTGCCCGGGCTTTCGGCGGCTGTCGTCCCGATATTTGCCGCAGGGCCGGCCTTGGTCGGCCCTGCCTTATCCATTCCTTAAACGCTGGATGCGAGTTTCAAAGCCACCCAAGACAATCTGCAAAAGCAGAGCTGTTCACGACGAGTGCGAGTGCGTTGAGTTGATGCCGATCGAGGCCAGATACGCTGAATTGCCTGGCGCAATGGCGGCCGGTTGTGAACGCATGGTTCATCCCAGCGTTCTCGGGCGCAGCGACCGCGAGCGCCAGCGCCGTTTCATCGGCGTGATGCTGGCCGCGCCGTTCTTTGCAGCGGGTGCCGCGGTCACGCTGGTTACGTCGGGCATGGGGGCTGCCGTGACCATGGCCGCCATTTTCGCGGCCTTCGGTCTGTGCTGGTTCATCGCTCTGCTGGTAGCAGCGACCGGCAAGATGGCCGCCGCCGGGCCGATCGCCCTGGCGATGGCGGCGATTGCCCTTGGCGGTCTCATCGGTGCGGCCGGCGGATTGAGTTCACCTGTCGCCATGCTTGCCTTGGCGCTGCCATTCGAAGCCTGGTGGATCGCCGCCTCGCGGCGTGCTGCTGTGTGGGGGGGCGCCTCAGCCGTCATCGCCATCGCCCTTCAGTCCCTGTCGGCCACCTTCCTTCCATTCGCGGACGCGCACATCGCCGCCTGGCACTGGCTGGTGCCATTGGCGTGGGCGCTGACCCTCCTCCCGCGCATATCGGCTTTTCGCGGCACCGCCGGCGCGGCCGCTACGGTCGATGCAGGTGACGGATTGGAAGACATCATCGACGCGGTGGTCTTTCGGGTCACCCGCCACGGCGAAGTCGTGGAGGCGTCCGCCAAGGCGCGTACGCTTCTGAAATTGCCACCTGAATTGTTGTCCGGAGCGGGCCTCTTCGACCGCGTCCACCTGTCGGACCGTGTCTCCTATCTCAGCGCCTTGGCCGACATGCGTGACGGCGCACTGTCGCGCCGCCTCGAATTGCGCATCAGGCTGCCCCAGAGTGGCAACGGCGCCCACAACGGAAATGGTTTGGTGGCCGACAACTACCAGCCATTCGCGCTCGAACTGGTGCGCGGCGAGGAACAAAGCGACGTTTTCACCCTTGTCCTGCGCAAGAACGACGAGACCGCGAGGTTGCGCGAAGAACTGGCGCAAGCCAATGAGACGGCGGCCGCCGCCGAAGTGGCCAAGGGCCGCTTCCTCGCAGTGGTGAGCCATGAACTGCGCACACCCTTGAATGCCATCATCGGCTTCTCCGACATGCTGCTGCACGAGATGTTCGGCGCCTTCAAGGATCCGCGCCAGAAGGAATATGTCGGCCTCGTGCGGGATTCGGGCCAGCATCTGCTGGCAGTCGTGACATCCATACTCGACGTCTCGAGGATCGAATCGGGTGTCTACGCCACCGAGCCGGAGCCGTTCCGGTTCATGGAAGCCGTGGACATGTGCCAGTCGATGATGCGGCTGCAGGCCCAGGCCAAGAACATCGACCTGCAGACGCAGATCGCCCCAGACGCGGGCGATATCAATGCCGATCGCCGCGCCGTACAGCAGATGCTCATCAACCTCGTTTCCAACGCGATCAAGTTCACGCCCGACGGCGGCGATGTCGTCGTCGGCGCCAAGCGGATCGGCTCACGTCTGCATTTCTGGGTCAGGGACACCGGCATCGGCATTGCCGAGGAGGATTTCGCCAATCTCGGCAAACCCTTCATGCAGATCCAGAACGACTATACCCGCCGTTTCGAGGGAACGGGTCTTGGCCTTTCCCTGGTGAAGGGGCTGGTGGCCTTGCATGAAGGCACGATGTCGATCGAAAGCATGCCGGGCGAGGGCACCACGGTGACCATCAGCCTGCCGGTCAGCGGGCCGAAGGGACGCCCCGCCAACTCGACCGGAGTGCTGACGATGCCGGTGACGAGGGCGAAAGGGGACGGAAATGGCTCGCTCCGCAAAACAGGCTAAGGCGGTCAAACGCCGCAGCAACGCCTTGCAGGACGGCGCCATCGCCGTTGGCGGCATGATTTCGCGCAATCCCGTTCTGGTGGGAGGATCGACCGCATTCCTGGTGACGCTGTTCTACGTTTCGGCCAACGCGCTGTGGTATCAGCCTTTCCCGCACGCCGGGGCGTTTTTCGCCACGCGTCATTTCCAGGGCTTTCCGCACGCCGCAGCCGACGAGCCGGAGACGACAATTAACATCGTGCGGCCCAATGCCGCGCCCGCCCCGATCAAGGGCGACCCGGTGGTCGAGCAGGTGCAAGGCATATTGAAGGACCTCGATTTCTATTCCGGCACCGTCGACGGCATTTCCGGCCCCAACACGCGCAAGGCCATACAGGCCTATCAGCAGAAGGTCGGGCTGAACGCCTCGGGCGAGATCGATGCGCTGCTGCTGGATCAACTGGGTGCAACGCCGAATACGGCCGCCGTGCCCAAGCCGCAGCCTCGCCCCGACATGGCGCCGGCCGCTGTTCCCGTGTCCTTGCAGACGAATGAGGCACAGACGAATGCCGCTTTGCAGGGGCCTGATCCCCGCATCGTCAAGATCCAGGCCGGGCTCAAGGCCTTCGGCAATGACGACATGCAACTGGATGGCGTCGTCGGTGCACGCACGAAGGCGGCGATCAAGGAGTTCCAGACGCTGTTCGGGTTGCCGCAGACCGGCGAACCCGACGAGATCGTCTACGTCAAGATGCGCGAGATCGGCCTGACCAACTGACAGCCGAAACGACGGCTCGCCCTGCATCGGAAATTTCGATAGAGAGCCCGCATGTTGTCGGGAGTCTTCGATGCGTGTAACCGCTGACCTGTGGGTTTCGGCCCTGTTGCGCCGGGTTTTCGGCGCTGGCGGATTTGCCGCCGTGGTCAATCGCGGTGCGACAGAGGCCGGGGCTGTGTTCATCCTGGCGCGGGGCAGGATGGGTGAAACGGCTCTCTACGGGCCGGCGCCGCAGACAAGCTACGATTCGGCCAAGCCCGAAGACCGTTTTTTCAGCCTTCTGGCCGCCGGCGATGATGCGTCCGTGCTGGACGCGAGACTTGAGCGCGAGAAAAAATTCGATCCCGACATTTGGGTGATCGAGATCGAGGCCGGGAATGTTCCCGTCGAGGAGCTTATTTCCGTGAAGACGCCCTGAGGCCGGGGGCGTCGGCTTCGTCGCTGTTGGAGGCCTTGCGGCTGTCGCCGTTTGTCGGCGAAGCATCGCGAGCCGCCCTGGACGGGGTTTTGGCTTTCCATCCCCGCACTTTGTCCAGGGCCGTATCGCGGTGCAGTAGGCGGTAATGGTCGAGATAGGTGCGGATGGCCTGCGGATGCGGGAACAGGCCGGGATAGACGGCAACCGTGATCAGGAATGCCCGGTCCTCGCTGAAATCGAGCGAGCGCAGCGCCGCAAGCAGCGGCGCATAATTCTGGTTGGCGGTCAGCGATTGCGCGATCGAGAAATCAATGTCGAGGGCATCGGCAAGCGCGGTCTGGAAGAAAGCGGCGTTTCCCGTCAATGCCGTCTCGCGCAGTTTGATATAAGTATCCGCACCTGGGAACGCATCGACCTTCGCCGCCAAGGCTTCGTCGGAGGTGTGCATCATGGAGCGCAGCCTGCGCCGCGCGTTCTCGGCGGCAAGGCCGGGCGTCTGCTGAGTTTCCGCGCTGTCCGCCGTCGCTTGCGTCTTCACGGCAGGGCTTTGCGCCGGGGCTGCTTCCGGATCCCGCATCCGCACCAGGGTCGGTCTTTCCAGCGCCCTGATCAGATCGGCGATGGTTGGGTTCAGGTCCTTGCGCCGCGCTATGGCGCGCGCATGCGGCAGCCCGTGCCGGCCAATCAGCGCGATCAGGTCGATATCGCTGACCGCGCGCGAGCGGATGAGCAGCGGAGCGGCAATGTCGACTGGTTCCTCGCAAAGGCGCCGCACCAGGGCCGCGGGTGCATATTCGCATTCGGAAAGGGCGGCTGCCACGTAGCGCCGCGATTCGACGGATACGCTGTCGAACAGCGGCAGCGTCAGGTCTTCGAGCTGGCCGATCTCGCGGCGTGACGGTCGGGTCAGCGAGCAGAACGCCGACACGGCGGCGCGGAACAGCCTTTCGGCTTTTCCCGATTCCGTCCTTATCGCGATTTGCCTGAAATCCGAAGATGACACGAAGGATACGCCTGACAACAGATACACACTCGACATCGCGCCACCGGAACTATGTCGGTTTCGCGTTTGCCTCGGTCAGAACTCTCTGACCTGGGAACAAAGATCAAGTTAGCGGCGATCCGTTAGCGCTCCGTTAACCCTCTGCCCGCCTTAATGATATTTGGAGGCGTTGCGTTGTGCTCCGGGGAAACCGAGAGGAATGCGCGAACCATGGGCATGGTACTGTCTTTCGTGCCGCGTGCGGCACCGACCAATCGAGCAAAGCAAACCACCGAAATACCGGCGGCCGTAATCATATTTCCCGGCATCCGCTATGAGCGGTCCAGCACCGGCGAAGCGCGGCCCGCGGGGCCGGACAAGCCGGGATCGCCACGGACGCCCGTGCCGCACCACTGAGCTTGCTGAAGCCCTAGAAATCCTGCAGCTCGCAGGAACTCTGATCGAGAAAGCGCGACACGATCGGCTTCCAGCTCTCGTCCGGTACGAAGCTGCGGATGACGAAGATGCCTTCGTCGATGGGCGCTTCGACGAAAATCGCTCCCTGGAGGTCTTCGGGCAGGTCCTTGCGCACGTCGATCATCTGCGCCGGCGTCAGCACGACCGCATCCAGCTTGCCACCGGTCGCCGTGTGATCGTTGAAGGAATAGATGTTGTGACCGCTGCGGTCATAGACCGACACCGACCAGAAGGGGACGTCGCCCGGCGCCTTGATCCGGACCATTCCTTCCTCGAGGTCGAAGCGGCAGGCTGTGGCATAGAACAGCGGGTCGACCGATTTCACCACCGGCGCGCCGCCGGCTTCGGCATCGAGCCGGTTCATCCTGTAGAGATCGGATGCCATGGAAAGACGCGACCAGGCGTCACGTTCGGAAAAATCCGGCACCAGAAGCAGGACGATAATGTGGACAATGCCGGCGCCGACGAGGCCCAGCAGGACGGCGTGCAGAAGCCTGCGCAGGGCGGCATGCAGACTACGCATCGCAGCCCGCCCTCACGATCCTGGGCAGCGAAACGTCGGACAGGCCGGTGCTGCTGGCGATCGGCGTGTCGTAGAAGGTCAGGACGAAATACATCTTCCCGGAACCGTCGGTCAGAAGCCAGTTGCCCGGCATCGGGTGATGGCCGACGGAGATGATCACGGAATTGTCCGATTGGCGCAGCACCTGGTAGGACTGAAGTGCCGCAAGCCGCGATTTGCCGGTCTCGACGACGCCGAGCGATCGATCGGCGGCATAAAGCGTCCAGAATCGGGCTGTCGGAAATCCACCCTCGATCCGGTAGGCGCATTCCCGCTTGAGCTGGTCGCCTGCGGCATCGTTTTCCGCCACGAAGGACAGGCCTTCGGCGCGGCCGAGCGCGAGCACGCCCTCGCGCGCCACGCGCGCCTTGGAATAGGGGTCCGCGGCCGGTGTGCCGATGTCGGGGAAGGCGGTCCACTGGCCGATCCTGATTGCGCCGACCCCGTCCTGGATCTTCAGCGCGTACCAGACGCTGGCGCCGCCCCCGCCAATGGCTATGGCAAGCGAGATCAGCATCAGGAAGGCGTTCTTGAGCATGAAGGGCCGGGTGCGCGAAGGATTGCAGTTCGGGGATATCGCGGCGCGGGGTCTTGTGGCAAGCCGGCGTGATGGATTTGCCTGCCGACCCGGCTCGCGCCGGGGCGGATGTCACAGGGCCGAAAGCGTTTCGGGTGGCGTGGGGGCGTCGAGTTTGGGCGCCGTCTGGAACAGGTGGCTCATGTCCCGCAGCGTCTGCGTGGTTCGGCTGGACAGCACCGGCGGCCGCTCGGCGGCGGTATCGGCCGCTGCCTGCTCCTCGGTCTTCTTCTGCGCCTCGGCGGCCTTGGCCGCGATCTCCTCGTCGACGAAGGGTTTGTCGATGCCGGGGATCGGCTTTAGGTCGATGTTCTGGTGCGCGTAGACCATCAGCCGCTGCCACACCATCGCCGGCAGCGAACCGCCGGTCATGTTCTTGGTCGGTGTGAAATCGTCATTGCCCAGCCACACTGCCGCCGTGTAGTTGCCGGTGAAGCCGACGAACCAGGCATCGCGGTAGGACTGCGTCGTGCCGGTCTTGCCGGCGACGACGATGTTGGGAATTTGCGCCCGCCGCGCCGTGCCCATCACCGGCACGGCCGTCAGCATGGTGTTCATGGATTTCAGGGCCTGCTCGGACAGCACGCGGTGCGGCGGCGGCGCGTCCTTGGTCCAGTCGTAAACCACGTCGCCGGTACGCGTGACGAGCTGGGTGATGCCGTGCCGGGAGCCGACAAAGCCGTTCTGGGCGAACACGCTGTAGCCCGTCGCCTGGTCCATCACGGTCATGCCCGAGGTGCCGAGCACCATCGTCTTGTGCCCTTCGAGCGGCGATTCCACGCCAAACGATTCCGCCAATGCCTTGATCGGCGCGATGCCGAGATGGTCCTTGGCCAGCCGCACCGGCACCGTGTTGATCGACTTGGCCATCGCCATGATCAGGGTGATGTTGCCCGCCGATTCGCCGCTGTAATTATGCGGTGACCAGTTGCCCCAGCTGATCGGCCCGCCAGAAATGATCGAGTTCGGCGTGAAACCGTGTTCCATCGCCGTGGCGTAGACATAGGGCTTGAACGACGAGCCGGTCTGGCGCAGCGCTTTGGTGGCGCGGTTGAACTGGCTGGCGCCGTAGTCACGGCCGCCGACGATCGCTCGCACCGCACCATTGGTCTCGATGACCACCACGGCACCTTCGGTGACGTTGTATTCCTTGCCGAACTGGCGCAGGTGGAACTCGACGGACTCTTCCGCCGCTTTCTGGATGTTGGCGTCGAAGGTGGTGTGAGCGACCAGCGAGTGCTGGCCGGGCTTGGCGATCTTCTTGACCTCGTCGAAGGCCCAGTCGAGGAAATAGTCGGGACTTTTCTGTTCGCCGCGATCGACGACATCGGCCGGATGCAGTCTTGCCTGCAGAACCTGGCCTTCGGTCATGAAACCGGAATCGACAAGGTTGGACAGCACCACATTGGCGCGAGCGCGCGCCGCCGGCAGGTTGATGTGCGGCGCGTATTTGGTCGGCGCCTTGAACAGGCCGGCGAGCATCGCCGCCTCGGCAAGGTTCAGGTCCTTGACGCTTTTGCCGAAATAGAAATCCGCCGCCGCCTCGATACCGAACGTGCCGCCGCCCATATAGGCGCGGTCAAGATAGAGCTGCAGGATTTCCTTTTTCGACAGATTGGCCTCCAGCCACAGCGACAGGAAGGCTTCCTTGATCTTGCGCTCGAACGTGCGCTCGTTGGTCAGGAACAGGTTCTTGGCCAGCTGCTGGGTGATGCTGGAGCCGCCCTGGACGACCGAGTTTGCCCGCACATTCTCGAAGATCGCGCGCGACAGGCCGAGCACGTCGATACCGTAATGATCGAAAAACCTGCGATCCTCGGTGGCGAGCACCGCCTTGATGACGTGGTCCGGCATCTCGTCGACCGGCACGGAATCGCGCTGGATGATGCCGCGCTGGCCGATCTCGTTGCCGTACCGGTCCAGGAAGGTGACGGCGAAGTCGCCCTGGGCACGCCAGTCGCCGGTGGTGTCCTGGAAAGCGGGTATCGCCAGCGCCAGCATCACCACCATGCCGCCGGCGCCGAGTGTAAAACCTTCGCTCAAAAGTTCGATGAAGCCACGGCGCCAGCCCTTGAGACGGAAGCGCCGCGAGAAGATCGTCGCGGCCTCCCAGAACTGGCGCGCCTTGAACCCGATCTCATAGAGAGAGGAATCGAGCCACGCGTCCAGCGCCAGAAGGCGGGAGGCGATCGGGCCTCTTCTCTTGCGTGGTTCAGGGTTGACCATTCAAAAACCCGGCTCGGCTCTGGCGCGACCTGAAAACCGCAAGCGGGCAATTTCAGGGCGGCGACCTGTTGGACTATTCATCCATTTTACCGACACCCACAAGGGCGGCGAGGACACAGCCGCAAGGTTTGTCGATGGAAGGCCAGGTAGCCGGCGGGCCGGTTCCTCGCCCGCCAGATTCTGCGGCCGGCGAGCGAGGGGAGATTTGCTTCCCCGAGCTATCAGGCCGCTTCGCGCTTCAGCGCCTGCGCCATGCAATGGATTCCGCCGCCGGTCTTGGAGATTTCGCTCATGTCGACGGCCGCCACCTCAAAGCCGCGCGCCTTGAGTTTTTCGATCAGTGTCTTGCTGGATGTCGGCGCTATCACCCGGTCCTTGCCCAGCGACATGAAGTTGCAGCCTAGCGCCATCGTGTCCTGGAAGGGAACGTCGATGATCTCGTGACCCTTGCCCTTCAGCCAGTCGACGATGCCGGGCTCGGTGCAGGCGAGGCAGACGGCGGTGAGCTTTTCGGCGATCGGCACCACCATCAGGTCGATGTGGACGTAATATTCGTCGATGAAGGCAACGCGCGTCTCCCAGCCTTCCTTCTCGAACCAGGCCTGCACCTGGCGGGCGCCTTCCTCCTGTGTGCGCGCGCCGCCGCAGCCGATCAGCACCACGCCGTCCTCGATGACGTTGAAGTCGCCGCCCTCGAAGGTGCCTGCCGTCACCATGTCGTAGATCGGGATGCCGAGCTTTTCATAGGTGCGGATGGCCGCGTAGTTCTCGCCGCGCCGCCACCAATTGGCCATGGCGGTGATGATCGCGCCATAGGGCGTCATGACGCTGGAATCACGGGAATAGACCTGCATCGGCAGTTCCGGCGTCGGCTCGTGCCAATGGATGTTAACGCCGAAATGCTCGTAAGCCGCGACCAGATCCTTGTGCTGCGCCTGCGCGATCTGGACGTTGCAGGGCGCCTCGCGCAGATGTTTTCGCGAGAGCGAGCTGGTCGACAGGTGACGCAGGAAATTCGGCGAGCCGAGCAGCACGTCGGTCAACACGTCGGTCTCGTTGGCGAAACCCCAGACGGTCAGCGGCTTGGTGCCGCCGGCCGGGTTGCGGCGCTGCAGCGAAAACGGCTCGGCGATGATGCGGTCATGGACGGTCATGCGGTTCTCCTCGTGGCTTGTTCTCAAGAATTGGTCGGTCGCGCATTGTTTGGTATCCACCAGTCGCGCCCGCGCGGCGTGGTGACATATTCCGGCCAGCGGAAATTGATCGGCGGCTCATAGTCGCAGAGCGGGGCGATCCAGTTGGAGCCCCCAACGCCGCCGCCGGTACGGGTCGTGAACTCGCTCATCGCCCCCTCGCGGGCGGTTTTGTCCTCGAGCAGGCGCAGCGCCGCCAGCGCGACCGTCTTGGCAGCGCAGATGACCATCGGATCGATCGTCGCGGGAATGCCGCCTAGCGCATTCATCACCCATGCCGGAAAAGCGTGGCCGTTTGCCGAGCGGAGCGCTGGGCGGGCGACATAGAAGCGCGCGGTCGGCGCGTGCCAGCTCATGTCGGTGTAGTCGTCGGAGGTCGAATTCACCTGGGACGGCGGCAAGTCGCGGCGCAAGATCGCCTCGGCCTCTTGCGGCGAAATCAGCCGTTCCAGTTCGTCGATAAAGGGGTTTTCGGTCGTGGTGCCGCCGGCATTGACCTGGATTTCCCGCGCGATCGTCTTGGCGGCTTCGTCCCAGCGAGGTGGTCCGACAATTGACAGGGCTTCGTAGGCAATCCCGGCCATGGCGTGGTTGGCGAGCCCCGGCCGCGACTTCGACACCCAGTGCCGTTCGTAGCGGCAGCCGCTGATCGCGGCCGCGGCCGCGGCGTTGCGGTCGAGCACCGCCGTCACCTGCTCGGCCATACGAAGCGTTGGCACGCGGATCATGTACTGGATCTCGGCCAGGCCTGCCGGCAGATTGTCGGCCGTGGCCTGGCCAGCCGTCAGGATCGCCTCGCTGATCGACCAGCCGCCCTGGTGCGGGAGCATGGAATCGCGCAACGCCTTGGAGGCCATGAACATGGTCATCAGCGCATCGTTGGCGCCCGGTGCCCTGACCGCCGAATGCGCCTGCGGGATCGGTGCGCCGTCGCCTGCGCGAACCCAATTTTCGGGTTCGTCGCAGACGAAGCGATAGATCATCGCGTAGGCCGCACCGCAATGCGTGTCCCAGCGCGCGGTGTTGCAGAGCGGCAGCATATAGAAGGGATGGAAGGAGATCATGCCGGCAAGGCCGTCATAATAGCCTTTGGCGGCATGGATCGGCTTCGAGCCGCGCACCTTTTCGGCCGGTTCGCCGGTGAAGCGCAGCGTGCCTTGAATACCGTCGCGCTGCATGGCGGCCTTGGTCGCGAGCAGCCCGCCGAGACTTGCTATGCCAAGCCCCGAATGCGGATCGGTATGGCCGCCGGCCTCGTCGCCGAGGCCAGGTCGCGGCTGCCTCACCGTCACGGCGTCCTGGCAGTTGCCGGGCACTGCGTCATATTCGGCATACATGCCGACGGTCGGTCCGGCGCCGTTTGTCCAGTGGGCGCAGAAGGCGGTCGGCATGCCGCCCGAGCCTTCCTCGACCGAAAATCCCTCGCGCTTGAGCCGATCGACATACCAGGCGGCCGATTGGTACTCGCGCCACGCGGTCTCGCCGAAATCGAAGATGGTGCGTGTCCAGGCCGACAGCAGGGGCTGGATGCCGTCGAGGCAGGCAAGCGCGGTCTCTTGCGCCGATGTCGTCACCGGTTTGTCCATGCTCTAAAAGAAAGCAGTGAGGCGGCTCGCCAAAAAGTGATATGTTTTCCCGGTTCGTGCAAATTCGGTTCACCTCTTGAGAATTCCATCCACACAGGCGCTGCGCGCCCTCGACAGTTTCGCCAGGCATGGCAGCGTCTGGCGCGCAGCCGACGAACTGCATCTGACCCGCAGCGCGGTAAGCCATCAGCTGCGGCTGCTAGAACGCGACCTTGGCTTCGATCTGCTGGAACGCATCGGCAAGGGCGTGGCGCTCACCCCGCGTGGCCAGCGCTATGCCAGCGACGTGCGCAAGGCACTGACAGTGCTGGGCGATGCGGTCACGCGCGATGCCGGCACTGGCGTCGGCGGCTCGTTCGCCGTCTCTTGTACGCCAGGCTTCGCTTCGCTGTTCTTGTGCACCCATATCGGCGAGTTCCGGCAGATGTATCCCGATGTGGCGCTGCGTATCCTGACGCCCAGGCGGCTCGACGATGTCAGCAATGCCGATGCCGACGCCTTCATCGCGTTTGGCGTCGGCAACTGGCCGAACCGCATGGCCGAACTGTTGTGCGAAATCTCGTTCACGCCGCTTTGCAGCCCGACGCTGCTCAACAAGGTCGGCGGCTTTTCCCGGCCGGCGGACGTGCTGCGCGCCAATCTGCTCCATCTCGACGACACCGAGGACTGGGCACGCTGGCTGGCGCTGTCCAAGGTCGAAAACCCGGACACCGAAGGCGGTATCTTCTTTTCCGACATGAATCTCGTCTTCTCCGCGGCGATCGCCGGCCAGGGGATCGCCATGGGTGACGAACTGACCAGCCGCCGCGCGCTGAGCGAAGGCCGTCTGGTCAGGCCGTTCGACATCGCGATCAAGTCGCCGCGCTCCTATTTCCTGGTCTCCGAACACGCCAAGGCCTCGCACCCGGTCCTGGAAGCGTTCGCGGGATGGCTGAGGTCGACGCTCTCCGAGAACCGCATTCAGCCTCATTGAAGGGTAGGGTGGCGTCGGCCCGCCATAGATGAATGAAATTTGCCGATCAGGCGAAAACTATTCGGTTGCGGTGAGCTTCGGCCCTGCCTACGATTTGGCTCAACGGTAAGGATAGAGGCAGGATGCAGCAACCCGGCCGGGCCGCAGAGATCAAGGCAATCGGGATCGGCAAGAGCTTCGGCTCGTTCCGTGCACTGGACAATCTGACGCTCGATATTGGCCGCGGCGAGTTCCTGACGCTGCTTGGCCCTTCCGGATCCGGCAAAACCACCTTCCTGATGATCCTGGCCGGCTTCGTGCAGCCGACCGAGGGCAGGCTTTTCAGCGACGGCGCCGATATCACCGACCGTCCGGCCGAGCAGCGTGCCGCCGGCATGGTGTTTCAGGGCTATGCATTGTTCCCGCATATGAGCGTCGAGGCCAACATCGCCTTCCCGCTCAAGGTCCGCAAGACATCGGCCACCGAGATCAAGAAGCGCGTCGGTGAGATGATCGAGCGCGTCGGTCTGATCGGCCACGAGAAGAAATTGCCGTCGCAGCTTTCCGGCGGCCAGCAGCAGCGCGTCGCACTTGCCCGCGCGCTGGTGTTCGAGCCGGGCGTGCTTTTGCTCGACGAGCCGTTTTCAGCGCTGGACAAGAGCCTGCGCGGCCAGATGCAGGCCGAGATGAAGCGCCTGCACCAGGAGACCGGCACCACCTTCGTCTTCGTCACCCACGACCAGAGCGAGGCCTTGGCGCTGTCGTCTCGCGTCGCCATCTTCAACCATGGCAAACTGCTGCAGGTCGGGGCGCCGGACGAGGTCTACGACCGGCCGGCCAATCGCTTCGTCGCCGAATTCCTGGGCGAGATCAATATGCTGCCGCTGAAGGGCGTGCGCAGCGCCGATGACGGGGCCACCGGCCTTTGCGAGGACCGCGCCGTCAGCCTGCGCGGCAATCCGGCGACTGTCGGTGCCAACGCCATCCTGGCAATCCGGCCCGAACACATGTCGATAGCGCGCGAGGCCGCCGCCGGAGAGAACGGCATTGCCGCGACGGCGATCGCCTCGACCTATCTGGGGGCGGCAACCAAGCTCGACCTCACCACCCGCCAGGGTGCCAAAGTAACCGTGTCGGTGCCCAACGAGGTCGCGGCGGCTGCTCTCAGCAAGGGCAATTCCGTCTGGCTGACATGGCCGGCGGAGAAGGGTTTCCTCCTTCCGGACGGAGGACAATGAGCGCCAGTGAGGCCTGATCCGCCGCACCGGCTTCCGTAGTTAAAATCAACAAAAACAAAGGGGAACTGACATGAACATGAACGACACCAAAAAACAGGCCATCGAAACGCTGTCCGAAAGGACGATACGCGGCGAGATTTCGCGCCGGCAGTTCACGCAGCTAGCGGCGCTCGTGCTCGCCGGCACGCCGATGCTGCTGCGTTCGAGCGGCGCATTCGCCGCTGCGAAGGAACTTGTGCTGGTCAACTGGGGCGGCGACGCCATCACGGCCTATGACGCGGCCTATGGCCAGGCTTTCACCAAGGACACCGGCATCACCGTCAAGATGGACGGCTCGGGCCCGACCGAAGGCGCGATCGCCGCGCAGTTTAAAAGCGGCGCCCCGACCTGGGACCTGGTCGACGTCGACCCGTTCTCGGCCATTACGCTCGGCGCGCAAGGCATGCTCGAGCCGATCGACTACAACATCGTCGACAAGAAGAAGATGCGGCCGGGCTTCGGCTGGGACTATGCCGCCTCGACCTATTTCTTCTCCTATGTCATCGCCTACGATTCCGAGAAATACGGCAAGGATGCACCGACCGGCATGGCCGATTTCTTCGATGTGAAGAAATTCCCGGGCAAGCGTTCCCTCTACAAATGGGGCGTGTCGAGCTGGGAAGCGGCCCTTCTGGCCGACGGTATCGCGCCGGCTTCGCTCTATCCGCTCGACTTGAAGCGGGCGCACGACAAGATATCAGCCTTCAAGGAAAACGTCGTCGCCTATTGGGGCGGCGGCGCCGAGAGCCAGAGCGTGCTGCTCAATGGCGAAGCCTCGATGGCGATCGTCTGGTCGACGCGCGCCTCGCTGATCGAGCAGGATTCCGGCGGCAAGATCAAGTTCATCTGGGACCAGGGCCTGATCTCGCCCGGCGCGCTGGCCGTGCTCAAGAACAACCCCGGCGGCAAGGATGCTGCGATGAAGTTCATCGCCAGTGCACAGGATCCGGAAAAGCAGTTGGTGATGTTCGACAAGCTCGGCCAGGGTCCGGCCAATCCGGCGGCCGATGCGCTGATCCCTGCCGACAAGAAGCGCATCAACCCCGTCGATCCCGAGAACATGAAGAAGCAGATCGCACTCGACATGGATTGGTACGCGAAGAACTACGGTGCGGCACTCGACGAATACACCAAGATCATCTCCGCCTGACCGGCGGCGATGCTGAACTGACATGAGAGGCGTTCTCTCCGACAGGATGGGCGCGGCGCTGTTGATGGCGCCGCTGCTCCTGTTTCTCGGCCTTGCCTATGCCTGGCCGTTTCTCGGCGTGGTGAAGTGGAGCTTCACCTTGCCGACGCCCGGGCTTGGCCAATACAAGGCGTTGCTCACCGACGATCTGGTGCAGTCGGTGTTCATCCGCACGCTGCGCATCGCCGCCATTGTCACAGTTGTGTCAGTCGCCGCCGCCTATGCCATCACGGTGGTCTGGGTGCGCGGCAGCCCGGCGCAGCGCCTCATCGCCGAATTCTGCATCCTGGTGCCGTTCTGGATCTCGGTGCTGACGCGAGCCTTCGGCTGGGTGGCGCTGCTGTCCAATCGCGGCCTGATCAATACCTGGCTGCAGTCTATCGGTTTCATCTCCGAACCGCTGACTTTGGTGCGCAACGAGTTCGGCGTCATTGTCGGTATGACCCACTTCCTCATTCCGTTCGCCGTCTTTCCGCTGGCTTCGGCCATGCGCAGCCTGGACGACCGTGTGCTGCTCGCAGCGCGCGGCCTCGGCTCCAGCCGCACGCGCACCTTCTGGACGGTGTTCGTGCCGATGACGCGCTCCGGTATTATCGGCTCCGCGATGATCGTGTTCGTCTTCTCGCTCGGTTTCTTCGTAACGCCGGCGATTCTCGGTGGCGGCCGCAGCGTCATGATCGCCGAGCTGATCTATCTCAGGATATTCCAGAGCCCGGACTGGGGGCTGGGAGCTGCGATCAGCGTAGTGCTGGTGCTGTTTGTCGGCGCGCTGATGGCGCTCTTGTTCCGTTATGTCAGACCGAAGCAGCTTATCTGATGCCGACTTATCGCCCCGGTCCTGTCTCGCTGGTTATCGCCGCCCTGGTGGCGCTGTTCCTGCTTATGCCGCTGCTCGCCGTCATTCCGGTATCGCTGACGCCTAGCCGCATGCTGGCGATGCCGACGGGTGAATTGTCGCTGCGCCACTATCGGTCGTTGATTGAGGATCCGCGCTGGCTCCAGTCGATCCTGCTTTCGATCCGCATCGGCATTGTCAGCAGCGCCATTTCAACTGTACTGGCGCTTTGTTTCAGCCTTGGTGTGTGGATGTTCCAGCCGCGCTTTACGGCAGCCCTGGTCGGCTTTGTGCTGTTGCCGATGGTGGTGCCGCCCGTGGTTTCAGCGATCACGCTCTACTTCCTGCTCACCTCGATCTCAGGCGTCAGTTCCTTCTTCGGCTACGACACCTGGCTCGGCGTTGCCATGGCGCATTCGGTGATGACGGTGCCGTTCGCGACCGTGCTGATCCTGGTCTCGCTCAGCCAGCTTGACCGCCGCATCGACCTTGCCGCGCGCGGCCTTGGCGCGAGCGTGTGGGAACGCGCCACGCGGATCATCATGCCTAACATCAAGTTCGGCATCGTCACCGCGGCACTGCTCTCCTTCGTGCTCTCCTGGGAAGAGATCGGCGTCACCCTGTTCATCACCTCGGTCAACGCCATCACGCTGCCGCGCCTGATGTGGATGGGCCTGCGCGACAACATCGACCCGGCGATCGCGGCGCTTTCGGTGATTTTGATCATCATCACGGTGCTGGTTCTGGCGGTGAGGAGGCTCGCGGTCAGGCAGCGCGGCGAGCATTAGACAAACCGCACCGAGACTTTGCCAAACCTGCCCAGATCGCCGATCACTTCGTCACCGGCCTCGACGCGTATCGGCGTCACGCAAGTACCTGTGATCACCACCTGTCCCGGCTGGAGCGCTATGCCCAGGCCCGACAGATCATTGACCAGCCATGTGAGCGCAATACGGGGATCGCCGAGGACAGCCGCGCCGGTTCCGTCGTGCCGCGACTTGCCCGAAACAAGACCGGTCACCGGGTACTCCGCGAGATTCACGTCGCGCCATTCGTCTTGCGTGGGCTGGCCGATGACAAAGAGATTGGCGCAGGCATTGTCCGCTATCAGCTGCGGCGCGCCGACGGCGCAGAAATCGTCATAGCGCGAATCCGGTATTTCGATCGCCGGGTGCAAGGTCGCCACGGCGTCCATCACTTCAGCGATTTCATAAGGTGCCGGGCGAGGTGGGACCTGGCGGCCGAAACGGAAAGCGAATTCGACCTCGGCGACCCGCATCTTGCTTGTCGCCAGCGAGACGGTCCCGCCAACCTCGACCGCTTTCTCCGCCAGCAGGCGCCCGGCCATCGGGCCGTCGACATTGATATGCCTTTGACCGGCAAGGCTGGTTGCCGCGATCTTCCAGCCGAAAAGCGGGGCCGCCGAACGATCCATGACATAGGCCTGGATGGCATAGCCTTCGGTCCGCGTCGTCGGTCGCAACTCCTCAGGTATGGCGGCGACATGGGTGCCGTTGTCCCAATGACTTACCAGCAGATGCGACGCGGCTCTGGCTTGTTCTGGATCGAACATGGTCAGCTCCCGAAAATCGGGAACATGCCCTTTGTCCGGCCAAGCCCGCAAGGAACATTTCATCGGAGGGACCAGCCTATATATGGCAAGGCTACGTGACCACGCTCATGGTTCATTTGCGAGGCTCTACCGCGCCGGCTGACGAGATTGTCGGCAAGTCGTATTTTCGAGATCATGGGCGTTCATCATTCCGATGACGAATCGCCATCGTCTTCGCGTGGCGAACCGCTATATCTGCGAAGGGATGCGGACATGGACAGGCTTTGGAAAGCATTGCCAGTCGCACAACGGCTTGAGGAAATGGACGATGACCGCGCCCGGTGATTTGCAGCAGGCCCTGTTCCTCAGGTTGAAAAGCGATGCTTCGCTGTCGGCGCTGCTGGGCGGCGCCGGACTGCTCGAGCGGCCAACCGACAACGTCGCCTTTCCCTATGTGACTTCAGGCCAGACCTCTGCCTTCGACTGGCATACTGGCGCCGAGAACAACGATGACCAGCTGATCACGCTGCATGTCTGGTCGAAGGCCCATGGTGAAGCCGAAACGCTTGCCATCATGGCCGCCATCGAGGCACGCCTTGCCGACGCGGTGCTGGTGATCGGCCTGCGTGGCCAGACGCGGCTGTCGCTGGAATTCAGCGAGGCGCGTTATGATGAGGAACTGCTTGTCCATCATGGTCTGCTGCGATTCCGAGCGCTGACGCAGGAAAACGCCTGACGCGCTTTCAATCTCACCGAAACGGAGTCTAAACTGGTTTTCGCGGGTTTCACTGGTGGGGCGGTGAAATCCAGATTGTCTGTCTCGCGTTGCAGGGGTGTGGCGAGCATGGTTTCAGGGCCGTTCACCGTTCATTTCACGTTCAGCACCGACGCGTTAGAACGCCGGTCATGAAAACGCTTCGCTCCCATTTCCGAACCGCGACCCTGGCGCTTGGTGCCGCCGGGCTGTTTGCGTCGCAGGCAATGGCGATACCGGTGATCGCGCCCGACCAGCCCAGCGCGATCGTCCTGGCCGCATCCGACTGCTATGCGATCGGTCAGCAGGTGGCCCAGCAGAATGGCGGAACATTAGCCAAGGCCTCGGCGTCGACGCGTGGCGGCCAGCCGGTCTGCGTCATCGTCGTGCTCGTGCCCGGCAAGGACGGGCAGCGTCCGCGCCGCTCCGAAATCGTCGTTCCACAGAACTGACGCAGTCTTCCCTTCCTACAGGGCTCCGTATCCCAGGCCGGCGGAATCGGCCTATATCTGAAACCTCAACAGGCATTGGCCCCCGCATGCGCGTACTCGTTGTCGAGGATGACAAGGATCTCAACCGGCAGATTTCGGATGCGCTGGTCGATGCCGGCTATGTCGTCGACCGTGCCTTCGACGGCGAGGAAGGCCATTTCCTCGGCGACACAGAGCCTTACGATGCCGTCGTCCTCGACATCGGCCTGCCGCAGATGGACGGCATCAGCGTGGTCGAGCGCTGGCGTCGCGGCGGCCGCAAGATGCCGGTGCTGATCCTGACCGCGCGTGACCGCTGGAGCGACAAGGTGTCCGGCATCGATGCCGGTGCCGACGATTACGTCACCAAGCCGTTCCACATCGAGGAGGTGCTGGCGCGGGTCAGGGCCCTGATCCGCCGCGCCGCCGGCCACGCCTCGTCGGAACTGACCTGTGGGCCGCTGCGTCTCGACACCAAGGCTTCGAAGGCCGATGTCGCCGGCGTGCCGCTGAAATTGACCTCGCACGAATTCCGGCTGCTTGCCTATCTGATGCACCACATGGGCGAGGTCGTTTCGCGCACCGAACTGGTCGAGCATCTCTATGACCAGGATTTCGATCGCGATTCCAACACGATCGAGGTCTTTGTCGGGCGGCTGCGCAAGAAGATGGGCATCGACATGATCGAAACCGTGCGCGGCATGGGCTACCGCATGCGTGAGCCGGAGGCGTAAGGCGGAACCGCTCGCTACCAACTCAACCGTAGGCAGACGGCTTTCGCTGCGCGCTTGGCCGCGTTCGCTGACGTTCCGCGTCATCGCCTTCTCCACCGTGTGGGCGATCCTGACCCTGGTCGTCATCTTCACCCTGATCACCACGCTCTACCGCCAGGCCAGCGAGCGGGGCTTCGACAGTTTGCTGTCGGCGCATTTGTTCAACCTGATCGGCTCCATCGGCATTTCCGACAGCGGTGCGCTGACCGGTTCCCCCGATCTTGGCGACCTCCGTTTCTCGGAACCGAATTCGGGCTGGTACTGGTCCGTCGAGCCCGCCTCGGAAGGCGTGCATGGCGATCTTCATTCTTCGTCCATGACCCGGACCATCCCGTCGCCCGACGTGGCGGATGTTCCCTTCAACGCCAATTTCCAGCGCAGCTATGCCGCGCAAGGCATTGGTGGCGAGGAACTGGTCGTGTTCGAGAGCGAATTCGTTCTCGATGCCAAGAACCGCGCCGCGCGCTTCCGCGTCATGGGCAACAAGACCGAGCTGGAGCAGGAAATAGGAACCTTCCAGCGCCGCTTGCTGACCTATCTCAGCCTGTTCGGCATTGGCATGATCGCCATCAACGCCATCGCCATCCTGCTCGGGCTGCAGCCGCTGCGCAGGGTCCGGAACGCACTTGCCATGGTGCGCGAGGGCACCGCGCAGAGGCTCGACGGCCGCTTCCCGGCCGAGATCGAACCATTAGCCAACGAAACCAACGCGTTGATTGAAAACAACAAACGCATTGTCGAGCGCTCGCGGACGCAGGTCGGCAATCTCGCTCATTCGCTGAAGACACCGCTTGCCGTTCTGCTCAACGAGGGCCGGGCGCTTGGCGGCGCCAAGGGACAGTTGATCGCCGAGCAGGCCGCGTCCATGCAAAAGCAGATCGACCATTATTTGCAGCGCGCCCGCGTCGCGGCGCAGCGCGACAGCGTCGTCTACCGCACGCCGGTGGCACCGCTAGTGCAGCGCATGGTGCGCGTTTTGCAGAAGCTCAACCCGCAGACCAGTCTGTCGCTATCGTTGCCCGCGGCCGAGCTCATCTTTGCCGGCGAACGCGAGGACCTCGAGGAGCTTCTTGGCAACCTTCTCGAAAACGCGATGAAGTGGGCAAAGAGCGCGGTGTCGGTTACGGTTGCGCCTTTGGCCAGCAGCGGTGACAACCTGTTCGAGATCAGCATCGACGACGACGGCCCTGGCATTCCCGAAGACAAGGCGCGCGAAGCCATGAAGCGTGGACGCCGCCTGGACGAGACAAAGCCTGGAACGGGTCTGGGCCTCGCCATCGTCGCCGATCTCGTCAACGAATATGGAGGCGGGCTGGTGCTGGAACGGTCCGGCATGGGTGGATTAAAGGCAGTGGTGCGATTGCGGAGCCTTCAGTGACGTTTCCCCACGCCAATCGACACCGACGGGCGGCCCATGCTATGGCGGCATATCGATTGACCTCGGACTGGCCGGCGGCGGCCAAATTTCCGGCAAATATCAACACTATGGCCACGCCCACTTCTCAGATGATGCTCCCCGCGCATCCATGGCAGGCTCCAACTCAGGAATACCGGTTGTTGGCATGAAGATTCGCGTCGCGCTTGTTTCCGCCTTGCTGGCCGTATCGGGCTGCACCACCTTGAGCGGCAAGGGCCCGACCGTGCCGGCGACACCGGCCTCGACGCCTCCGGCCAGCGGCAAGGTTGTCACCAAGTCCATCATTTCCGCCATGGGCGGTGGTCTCATTGGCGGGTCGATCGGCAATGGCCTGAGCGATACGGAAAAGCGCAGCGCGCTCGAGGCCGAATACAAGGCGCTTGAATATACGACGAGCGGCCAGAAGGTGGCGTGGAAGGGCGATCAGGTGTCGCGCCATGGCGAGGTGGTTCCAGCCCAGCCTTACCGCGTTGGTTCGCAGGATTGCCGCCAGTACACGCAGACGGTATTCACCGGCAGCGCCAGTGTCACGGCGCACGGAACGGCCTGCCGCAATGCCGACGGCAGTTGGACGCCATTGACCTAGCCAACCGGGTCCGGTTGCGATCCGGCCAGTTGATGTCGATCAAGGACATTCGGCGTGCCTGCCGTCAAAGCGTCGCAGGATGCCTGTGTTGGCAGGGCAGGGCTCTGCCGTTATTGGAAGAACCATGCTGTTCTGGGTCATAGCTGCAATTCTCACGCTGGGCGCCAGCCTGGCGGTGCTTTTGCCGCTGGCCGGGGCCTCCAAGGGCGCGCCATCGAGCGGCGATCACGATCTGGAAGTCTATCGCGATCAATTGGCCGAACTCGACCGCGACGCCGCACGTGGCCTGATCGGGCCCGCTGAAGCGGCCGAGGCGCGCGCCGAGATCGCCCGCCGCATCCTTCGCCTGGGCAATGCTGATCCGGCCGGCGAGACGTCCGGCAGGTCGGCATCGGTCACGGCACGACTTGTTGCGACCGTCGCCGTGCTGGCGGTGCCGTTGGTCAGTTGGGGGCTCTACAGCCAGATCGGCTCGCCTGACCTGCCGTCGCAGCCGCTCAGCGACCGGCTGGCCAAGAACCCCGCCGACAGTTCGGTCGATGAGCTGATAGCGCGCGCCGAAGCCCATCTTGCTGCCAATCCTTCCGATGGGAGAGGCTGGGACGTGCTGGCGCCGGTCTATCTGCGCATGCAGCGCTTTGCCGACGCCGCGGCGGCCTACCGCAACGCCATACGCCTCG